>CANHUF010000241.1 GCA_947463715.1 Sphingobacteriales bacterium | reverse complement strand
TGGAATTGGAATACGATCACATCATTCCATTTTCCTGTGTTGGACAAAGCACTGTTGCCAATATTCAGTTGTTATGTAAGAAATGTAACCGAAGTAAATCAAACAGTTGTTATTGTAAAGTTCATAACAGAAAAGTGGGTATCAATTGTTGCGATGATGATGCCGTTAAAAGCAAATCACATACCTCCACAGTAAGAACTTCTGCATCAAAATCATATGCATCAACACAATGTACAGGAAGAACACAAAAAGGGACCAGATGCAAAAAAATGACAACCAACGCCAATGGGAGATGTCATCTTCACACATGATAATACATAAAATTTTGACTCATGAATACTAACTGGTTATTTGCAACAGATCCCACAACAGAAGAGGTAATTGTTTCAGAATCTCCTAAAGGAAGCAATAAAGTAAATCTGGTTGAACGAGTTGGCCGAAGAGAAAATGAGATGCTGTATCATGCTGTTGTAACGCTAACATCTGTTACGCAAGACAGCAATTTTGATGCAGCGATTTTCAAGGCAATGGATAAAGTTTGTCAGCTGATTTACAATAAACACAAAGAATCGAAATAATACTCACACTGTTGATGTCATTTATTTAACTTCAGTAGCAAATAAAAAAAGATGGTAAACCTCATTTGGATCTTTCTGATCTTGTTTTCCTTATGGTTTATATACATGTTGGCTACCGACATCCTAAAAAACAAAAACAATCTTGAGCATATAAGTCTGTTTAAAACAGGTGCAATAGGTTTTGTTGTTAATTTCTTTGATGTTTTGGGAATAGGTGCCTTTGCACCACAAACGGCCTTATTAAAATTCACGAAACAAACCACAGACAAACTGATTCCCGGTACAATGAATGTGGCCAATACCATACCCGTGCTTGTTCAGGCAATTATTTTTATTCAAATTGTAGAAGTTGAAGCGTTAACATTGATTGTGATGTTTTTAACTGCGATGGTTGGTGCAATCTGGGGTGCAGGCATTGTGGCAAAACTTTCCGAAGATAAAATCCGGTTAACCATGGGCATTGCATTGTTTATCACTGCAGGATTCATGTTTGCCAATAAGATGAATTGGATCCAGGGGGAAGGAACTGCAATAGGTATACATGGTTGGAAATTGATAGTGGCGGGAGCGGTAAATTTTATTTTAGGAGCAATAATGACAGCAGGTGTGGGATTATATGCCCCTTGTATGGCTTTGGTTTTTTTATTGGGCATGTCTCCCCAGGTAGCTTTTCCAATCATGATGGGATCGTGTGCCTTTTTGATGCCTCCTGCCTCATTTAAGTTTATCAAATCAGGTGCTTACAATAGAAAAGCGGCACTCGTTATGGCCATTCCCGGCACAATTGCTGTGCTGATTGCTGCTTTGGTTGTAAAATCCTTGCCGCTGGATGTGCTTCGCTGGTTGGTCATTGGAATTGTGTTGTATACTTCTGCCACCATGTTCAGGGCCGCACTTCAGCGAACAAATTAAGGTGACTTGTTCAACGAATAAGTTTTACATTTATGCAGGCTATATCCGGCCATCATCCAACATGAGTAGTTATCCCAGTATTTTCAATGATGTTATCGGACCAGTAATGCGTGGACCATCCAGTTCGCATTGTGCTGCATCACTTCGCATTGCAAGGATTTGTCGTGATTTAATGGATGAAGATATAAAAGACATTTTAATTGAATTTGACCCCAACGGTTCTCTGGCAACTACCCACAAAAGCCAGGGTTCAGACATGGGATTATTTGGTGGATTTTTAGGATGGGAAGCTTTTGATGAGCGACTCCCAGAATCTGAAAAGCATTTAGCCGAGGCAGGCATAAATTATACGATTCAAATTGTTGAACTTACGGAAAAACATCCCAATACCTATCAAATTACCCTGAGCAATGACAGGGAAACAAGGCGGTTAACAGCTATTTCTACTGGTGGCGGCATGATTGAAGTGGTGAACATCGACGGCAATCAACTTTACATGGCAGGAGATTACCATGAAACGCTTGTTTATTGCAGCGATTCTGATGGCATTCAAGCATTCGTGGATGGAAATATTGATTACGACCAAGTCATATTTCACGATGGAGAAAATCCATGCATTCAAATAAAATCACAGCAACGCATTCCTGAAGCCATTTGCCATGAAATATTGCAAATGGAAAAGGTACAGGCCGTTAAGAGCCTGAATCCGGTGCTTCCCATCAAATCCAGAAAAAACTTAAAGGTGCCTTTCATCACTTGTGCTGAAATGCTGGCATACAATCAGGATAAAAATCAGGCACTTTGGGAGTTGGCGGTAAGCTATGAAAGTATCCGTGGTGACATCAGTCGCGATGCGGTATTCGAAAAAATGCGCGCGATTATCCGAATCATGGGTAATGCCATTGAAACAGGATTAAGTGGCACTGCATACAAGGATAGGATTTTGGGAAGTCAGTCGCCTAACTACCAAAAATCATATCATGCCAATCAGTTGCTTGGCGGAGATGTGCTCAATAAAACAATCATGTATGTATCGGCTATCATGGAAGTAAAAAGTTCCATGGGCGTTATTGTTGCAGCGCCAACTGCAGGATCCTGTGGAGGCTTGCCTGGCGTAGTATTTGGTGCTGCGCACAGTATTGATGCAGATGAAGATGCCATGGTTAAGGCCATGTTATCAGCAGGACTGATTGGCGTATTTATAGCTGCGCACGCAACTTTTGCAGCTGAGGTAGGTGGATGCATGGCCGAAACCGGCTCTGGCGGTGGAATGGCTGCTGCCGCTTTGGTTGAAATGAATGGAGGCACATTGGAACAATCGATTGCCGCAGCCTCAATAGCATTACAAAATTCTTTGGGTATTATATGCGACCCCATTGGTAATCGGGTAGAAGCGCCTTGTCTTGGCCGAAACGTAATGGCCGCTTCCAATGCCATTTCCTGCGCAAACATGGCTTTGGCAGATTATGAACACCTCATACCATTGGATGAAGTCATACAAACCATGAAAGCAGTTGGTGATCAAATTCACCATACGTTGCGTTGCACCAACCTTGGTGGATTGTCGATCACGAATACTGCAAAAAGGATTGAATCAGCTCTTGAAGAAAATCCGCCGGTATTCTTTAAAAATTGTTAGAAAATATAGATCAGCCACAAATATGATGATTTTCATTTAATTGTCAGGCTGAGAAAATGTTGTGAAAGTCTTACCATCATATCTGCTTAAACCCAGAAACTTGGTGCCAAACCAGAGACTGCCATTTTTATCTTTCAGAACACTCAAAACGGCATTGCTGACAAGTCCATCAGCCTCATTAAAATTTTTAAATGATTTACCATCATAATACCATACGCCACTTTCAAAGGTTGTAATCCAAAAATTGTATTTGTCATCTTGCAGAATTGCAGATGCTCCGCGACTGTTAAATCCCTCATTCTTTCCAATGCTTGTAAATATTTTTCCATTGTAAAAACAAATTCCGTGGTCTCTTGTCGCAAACCAAATATTTCCCAGATTGTCTTCCGTCATTGAAAAAATCATATCATCAGTAATATAATCCTGCGATTGAACAAAAGATTTGCTGTTTGAAGCGTAATTATTCTGGACAAAATTTAGTGGAGATTGCGCACTATTTCTTACTCTTTTGTCCTGGTTTTACTTATAATAGTCTAAAGAAGGAAGAAAACTCTTGAAACTTTTTCCGTCATATTTCCATACACCACCGCCATTCCATGAACTAAACCAGATATTTCCGTTTCTATCTTGTAAAATATCACTGATATATTTTTCTGATTTTTGACCAAAAAATGGGTGCTCATACGTATAGAGTAAATTAGTAAGCTTCTTACCATCGAACCGATATATTCCTTTACCTATCGCGCCAAACCAAATATTACCCTCTCTGTCTTCTAAAAGGCTGGTAATACCCAGTGTGTCTGTCAAGGGTATATTGATAAAAACCTTACCATCATACTTGCAAATGCCCCTATTGGTTCCAAATAAAATATTTCCGGATTTGTCCTGAATGATTGGACCTACACTGTTACTGCATAATCCATCTCTGATGGTAAAATTTGTAAACGACTTTCCGTCAAACCGATAAACACCTTCCCCACTTATACTAAACCATAAGTTACCATCTTTGTCAAGTAATTCGCAGTTTACAGTCTCACTCTTTGATGCTACAGTGTGAACAATTTTTGGATACGGTTCAGTATTTGTGGTTTCATTTATGTTGTTTGTTTCCTGACTTGTTGAAGTCTGTCCGTTACATGATCCAGAAAAGATGGAAACTACCAGTAATATAAATATTGAATTCCTAAGTTCACACGATGTCATTTACCTAATTTATTTTTTATTTTATTGATTGAGGGAATAATTGAATTTTTTCTGCTGCATTGTTGAGAATTTTTTCTTTAGAATACAACGCCGGAAAATATCGGTCGTTCGCCCAGTCATCAAAGAGGTTGCGGTAAAAGGGACTATCCGGATTACCTGATTGACCGGGTGTATTCGTCATGACGGCTTTATCCCAATCAGCCAGGTCTACTACAATCCTGAAACTCGCACCAGCAGTCTGGTTGTCGGCTGTACCATTCGCCCCGGGAGTTAAACCATATCCTGCTCTTGGTAACGGGCCAAAATCAATCGTTGATTGCTTGCTTTCATTAACCCAGGCCGATAAAGGATGTTTGATCCTGATGTGT
>CANHUF010000240.1 GCA_947463715.1 Sphingobacteriales bacterium | reverse complement strand
CCGGAAAATGTTCGTCCGGCATATCCCGGAAATCTTGTAAATACAATTATTGGCCGTTCTCAATTTGACATATTTGGATATAAAACAAATGGTTTGTTTCAATCACAGGAAGAAGTAAACGCAGCACCATCACAAATTGGCGCAGGGCCAGGCAGAATCAGGTATGAAGATATTAACAAAGACAATGTTATCAATGACCTTGACAGAACCTGGATAGGTACCACTTTGCCTGACTTAGAGTATGGAGTTAGAATTGATGTGAATTATAAAAAATTTGACTTAAGTGTATTCGGTTCTGGTGTAACGGGCAAAGAAGGATTTGATGTATATACTTTTTTTAATAATTTAATGAGGGGTAGAGAAAATGTAGGCCCAGGTGTTTTTAATGCATGGACCCCCACTAATGTAAATACTAAGGTTCCTTCACTTACATTAAAAGATGATAATGGCGAAAGCAGAACATCTGATTACTTCATAACAAGTACTTCTTTTTTTAAATTAAGAAATGTTCAGTTAGGTTATAACCTACAGCCAAAATCTGTTTTTTCAAGGCTTCGTTTTTTTGTAATGGCAGAAAATTTATTCTGGTTTAAAAACAAAAATCATCTTAGCCCGGACCCCGAAAGAATTGATTTGGGCCCGGTTCCTATTCCTAAAACATTCACATTTGGGTTAAACGCATCCTTTTAATTAACAGACAAAAAATATAAAATGAAAAAGATAATTATATCATCTCTTATTTTATCAGGATTTCTATTTTTCAATTCCTGTAATAAACAATTAGAGTACAATCCCACAGGTATTCTTTCCTCGGCAGATTTAACATCACCAACTGCGGTTGAAGGATTAGTGACCGCTGCTTATGCAGGTATAGGAAATGGAGATATGATTGGCCCAATTTACAGCATGTGGGCTTATGGAAGTGTTCGTTCAGATGATGCCTATAAAGGCGGCGGTGGTACCGGGGATGTTTATGAGATAGATGCTTTGGAACATTACAATACTGTACAGCCAACTTTTGGTGCATTTGTATCACGAACATGGCAGAATTTATTTAAATCCATATCAAGGGCGAATGTGGCATTGCGTGCCGCTAGTGCACTGTCTGATGCTGAGTTCCCTCAGAAAAAATCAAGGCTAGCGGAATTAAAATTTTTAAGGGCACATAGTTACTTCACTATGAAACTGTTATACAAGAATATTCCTATTTTTGACGAGAATGCATCTGCCGAAGATATTCTCAAGGCGTCAAACGAATTATCATGGGAAGATTCATGGAATAAAATTGCCGCCGATTTTAAATATGCCATAGATAATTTGCCTGAAACTCAATCTGAAATTGGCAGGCCAAATAAATATGCTGCTCAAGCCTATTTAGCAAAAGTGCGATTATATCAGGCATATACACAGAGTGGTACGCACCAGGTAACAGGTATTAATACTGCATATTTGCAGGAAGTGGTTACTTTACTGCAAGCAGTTATTGCTTCCGGTCGATATTCTTTAAACCCCGATATTGCCAACAATTTTTTACCTGAAACAGAAAATGGATCTGAATCAGTTTTTGCTATCCAATTTACAATAAATGATGGTACTACTGCCAGCAGACTAAATTATGAAGATGGTTTAAACTACCCTCACGGTGCTCCGCAATACGGCTGCTGTGGTTTTCATGCCAGTAGTCAGAACCTCGTAAATGCACATACAACCGATGCAAATGGATTACCTAACTTTACTACATTTAATAACAGCATTGCAGATTTAAACATTGCTACCGTTGATGTACGCCTGGACCATACTGTAGGTATAGACGGTCATGTTTATAAATATGACAACACAAGGCTTTTCAGTAAAAGTTGGGTAAGAGACCCCGGAGTGTATGGATTTTTTCATACGATGCGTAATCAGCAGTTAGCATCAAGCTCATCTTATTTTAAAAATGGCCCTTTTATGGGTGTTGCCAAAAATTACGATATCATCAGATACGACGATGTGCTGCTGATGTTGGCAGAGGCATATATTGAACTAGGGCAACATGCCAATGCATTACCATTAATTAATCAGATAAGGGCAAGGGCAGCAGCTAGTACAGGAAAACTTCGCAAAGCAGATGGTACATTCGCATCAAATTACAACGTACAACAATACCCTTCTGCCGGATGGACACAGGCTTATGCCCGTACAGCGTTGCAGTGGGAAAGACGCCTTGAGTTTGCAACAGAAGGCTCACGGTTCTTCGACCTTGTTAGGTGGGGTGCAGCTGCACCAACTTTAAACGGGTACATTACAATTGAAAAGAACAGAAGGCCTTTTCTGGCAACAGCTGTTTTTACCGCAGGTCGGGATGAATATCTACCAATTCCGCAGTCTGAAATAACATTTACCAATGGGTTATATAAACAAAATCCAGGGTATTGATAAATCAATTTAAAAATTTCTTATAAGCAAAAGCAAGCAGTGGGTTTATTATGGAGGGAGTTTTTACTTCCTCCTTTTTTAAACTTATTTGTATTTGTAATGTGTAAAAAAAAAGTATGAAAGTGAAATTGCATTATCAAAAATATTTCTTTTTTATTATGATGTTTGTTTCTACTGAAACGTTGTGTCAAACTACACCCAAAAACAAGGATGAAGTCTACCGTCCACAAATACATTTTTCTCCTGAAACTAACTGGGTCAACGACCCAAATGGAATGGTATATCACAAAGGTGTTTATCATTTGTTCTATCAACATCACCCTTATAGTTCAGTTTGGGGTCCTATGCATTGGGGACATGCCACCAGCAGAGATTTGATTAGCTGGAAACATCAACCAATAGCTATTTATCCGGATAGTACAGGGACCATTTTTTCAGGTAGTGCGGTAGTTGATAAAACAAATACGACAGGCTTTGGAAAAAAAGGGCAGGCACCACTAGTTGCTATCTATACAAGCCACAATTACAAAGGGGAAAAGGAAGGGAGAAGTGATTTTCAAAATCAAAGTATAGCGTATAGCAATGATGAAGGGAAGACATGGATAAAGTATAGCGGTAACCCGGTTTTAAAAAACCCCGGTATAACAGATTTCCGTGATCCGAAAGTAATGTGGTACGAACCGAAAAAAAAATGGGTAATGACGTTGGCTACCAAAGACAGGATTACCTTTTATTCTTCGCCTGATTTAAAAAAATGGAGCAAAGAAAGTGAGTTTGGAAAAGAAGTTGGTGCACATGGAGGTGTGTGGGAATGCCCTGATTTATTTACATTGGATGATAATGGTAAAAAAGTTTGGGTACTGATCGTAAGCATCAACCCGGGCGGACCAAACAAAGGTTCGGCTACTCAATATTTTATTGGCGATTTTAACGGAAAAACTTTCACGCCATCTCATACAGATACCCGCTGGATAGATTATGGCCCGGATAATTATGCCGGTATTACCTGGTCAAATACAGGAAACCGGAAAATATTTTTAGGCTGGATGAGTAACTGGTTGTACGCACAAGTAGTTCCAACAGAAACCTGGAGAAATGCAATGACGATACCAAGAGAATTAAAAATAAAACATGTTGGGAAAGATATATTCATTGCTTCATTGCCGGTATCGGAGTTGTCAAGACTTCAATCACAACCAGTTAGTATTTCCAATTTAAAAATAAATAATCGGATAGATATTGCAGGCAAAACAGGAAAAGTAACTTTACCTTGTCGCATCAATCTTAGTATAGACACGATAAAGGATTTTTCTTTGATAGTATCGAATGATGAAGGGGAGGAATTAATAATAGGTTTTGACAAGCAGCACAATCAATATTTTATTAACAGAACAAAATCCGGCAAAATTGATTTTCAAAAAGAATTTGCTGCCCGGCATACGGCTCCACGGTTTACGAATAATAACAAGATGAATATTTCATTGATAATTGATGTAAGTTCTGTTGAGCTATTTGCAGATGACGGGTTATCTGTAATGACTGAAGTTTTCTTCCCTAATAAACTATATAATCAGGTTCATATTCAATCATCTGAAAGTATTCTAATTAAAAAATTGGAGTATATCAGTTTAAAAAGTAACCGATAATAATATGTTAACAATGAATCTTATCAGGAACATCAAGTTTATAAGTATAGTTTGTGTTTTTATCTTTATAATAGATGCAGCTGCTTCTGCCCAAATTCCTGAAAAAACAATTCCTTCATTTATTTTTAAAAAATTTGATAAAACGGAATACTCCAACTGAAACCTCCAAGCTGGTAAGTTTTTATGATTTGCAAACCTTTCAATAAGTGTTTGTTTGTAAAGATTCAAATCCGTGCCAGATGGGGCCAGAATATGAGGTGTAATATCAATATCCATAAAATCACTATCATATAGTCAAAGTATAATCAAGGTTTTGCAATCTTAGATTTTTTACAACCTTTTCATCAGAGGGCAATAAACTTTCTCCACAAATACCCCAGTTTTGTTGGTCACTATCTTTAAGTAATTGATTGGTATAAAGTGCCTGCTTGAATAGCTTCACGGGTGTAACAATATTTTTGTAATGGAATAGTATATATTTTATACTGATTAAAACTAAATTGGAATTCTTCTTAAAAGATTTTTTTATTTGTATTTCAAAGAAATTGATTTAATAACTCCTTACGTTATTTGAGTTAATCAATCTTCCAACAGTAATAAAGGGAGTTGCAAAATTAATTTAGAAAATAACAAAATAGTTAT
>CANHUF010000239.1 GCA_947463715.1 Sphingobacteriales bacterium | reverse complement strand
GAATATGAAGGGATGTAGATATCTAAAAAATCAGTATATTATAACGTGAAGGAATTAAGAGAAATAGTGAAGGCTTATGACGCTGCGGTGCAGCAGGGAAAAAAAACTGCCCTTGCTGCTGTTGTTCACCTGGATGGTTCTTCCTACCGTCGTCCCGGAGCCCGTATGCTGGTTAATGATGAAGGTGAACTCACGGGGGCTATCAGCGGCGGCTGTCTGGAAGGTGATGCCCTCCGAAAAGCCATGTTCGCACTCTCTCAGCAGCAGTCGAAACTGGTAACCTATGATACCAGTGACGAAGATGATATGACTATTGGCATCCAGCTCGGATGCGCAGGTGTAATCCAGGTGCTGTTCGAGCCAATCAATCCGAATCATCCTGCTAATCCGATCCAGCTGCTGAGAAAGGCACTGGCCATCCGTCAGCATGCAGTGCTTGTGACATTGTTTGACTTGTCTGATAAGCGCAATGTTCAACCCGGTACCTGTATGCTCCTGGAGGCTGATGGACATCTTTCAGGCAGTCAACCCTTTCCTGCTTTGCAGAACGACCTGACAGATGAAATGAAACAGGTGTTACAAACAGGAAAGTCGGTTTTCAGACAATTCACCGGTGAGGGTTGGGCAATAACTGCCTTCATTGAATACCTGCAGCCTTCAGTCTCAATGGTTGTGGTAGGCGCAGGTAACGATGCTATCCCCATGATGCAGTTTGCAGATACCCTGGGCTGGGATGTAAGGGTGGTGGATGGACGAAATACCCATGCCAGACCCGAGCGTTTTGCCAGTGCCTGTCAGGTGCTTGTCAGTAAACCTGAACTGGTGCTTGAGCAGCTCCCAATGGACGAACGCACCGTTTTTGTCATGATGACACACAATTACAATTACGACCTGGCCATGCTCAGGGCCCTGTTACCAACCCGGACGCCCTACATCGGAATGCTTGGTCCGAAGAAAAAACTCGAACGCATGCTCGATGAACTGCGTGCAGGCGGTGTGGAGGTGACCGAAGAGATGCTGGAGAAAGTGTATGGTCCGGCCGGACTGGAAATCGGAGCCGAAACACCTGAGGAGATAGCCTTGAGTATCATTGCAGAAATCCAGGGTGTGCTCACGGGAACAAAAGGTGGACAACTAAAATGTAAAACGGATGTTATACATGCCAGGTCAGCCACACAGATAAGCATAAAAAAGATTAATGGATAAATGAATTACCCTGTTACATCTCCTGGTATTGTTATCCTGGCCGGAGGCCAGAGTAAACGGTTGGGCAGCCCCAAGCAGCTGCTCCAGGTGGATGGCACAACCCTCCTGGAACGCACAGTTGCAGCTGCACAGGAGCTGGGAACCGGTACGGTAGTGGTGGTGCTGGGTGCACATGCTGAACTAATTTTGCCAGAGGTCAGTCAGGCAGGGATTGAAGTAATACTCAACCACAACTGGCAGGAAGGCATGGCTGCTTCACTTCGAGCAGGTATTTGTCACATCGAGAGCCATCATCCTCAAATGGACGGTATACTTTTTCTGGTATGTGACCAGCCCTTTCTTCAGGCAGATCTCCTTGTGGAATTGATCAACCTGCAGGCCAGTGCAGATCTTCCAGTAGCGGCCTGCCGTTATGGTGACCGTCTGGGGACGCCGGCTTTGTTTCACCATTCAGTTTTCAGCCAGTTGCTTGATTTGAAAGGAGATACGGGGGCTAGAAAGTTGCTGGAAGGAATGGCAGATCAGGTGGCCGTTCTTGATTTTGAAAAAGGCATTTACGATATCGATACACGTGAAGATTATGAACGATTGCTTACATATAAAAATAATTTATGATCATTGATGGATTCAGCCGTGTGCATGATTACCTCCGTATTTCATTGACGGATAATTGTAACCTGCGTTGCTTTTATTGTATGCCCGAAGAGGAGTATACTTTCACGCCAGCCAGCAAGCTCATGCAGGCTGAGGAAATAGAGTCCATCGCCAAAATATTTGTTGCACAGGGTGTAAAGAAAATCAGGCTGACGGGTGGTGAACCACTTGTAAGGAAAGACGCCGCAGACATCATTGAAAGGCTTTCCAAACTTCCGGTTAAACTAACTATCACCACCAATGGTACAAGGCTGCATGAGTTTGTGGATGTCATCAAAAAAGCTGGAATCACATCGCTCAACATCAGTCTGGACACTTTGCAGAAAGACCGGTTCATGCTGATGACCAGAAGAGATCAGTTTGACAGGGTTCGCAGTAACATCGACCTGATGCTCAGCGAAGGTATTAACGTAAGGGTGAATGCCGTTGTGATGAAAGGATTAAACGACCATGAAATCAGTGACTTTGTTGCATGGACAAAAGAACAACCGGTACATATCCGTTTTATTGAGTTTATGCCCTTTAGCGGAAACCGCTGGGATAGTGCCAAAGTCATGACCTGGCAGGAGATACTCTCCAGGGTAAGTGATGAATATGATGTGCTGCCACTCGACAGGGAGAAACATGATACCGCTAAAAAATATATAGTCCCCGGACACCAGGGCACTTTTGCAGTCATCAGCACCATGAGTGCTCCTTTCTGCGGAGACTGCAACAGAATGCGACTCACCGCTGACGGTAAGATGAAGAATTGTCTCTTTTCCACTTCCGAAACCGATCTGCTCACTGCATTTCGCAACGGTGAAGATCTGGTGCCGCTCATTCACCAGAGTATACGTGACAAGAAGAAAGCACTGGGTGGACAATTCACCACAGACATGGGAAAGATAGAGACTTCAAAACTTGAAAACAGAAGTATGATCACCATAGGGGGTTAAATACTTTTCCAAAAAATGTTTTCCAGCATGCATCACATACCTGTATACAGGACTATATCATTGCTACTGATTGTATCCTTGCAATTGATTGCAGGGGTTTTTCATCCTTGTTTAGCTGTTGGTCAAACTGAACGAAAGGACACGATTGTACTGATGGAAGATATTGTGATCCTGTCATCCAGAAAATCGGAAACACTGATGGCCTCAGCTGCCTCCACACAACTGGCTGGTAACAAGCAATTCAGAAACAGCGCCTCGCCTTCCTTCTTTGATGCACTCTCAAACCTCAGGGGTGTTCAGATGATTACACCCAGTATGGGTTTTAGGATAATTAACGCAAGAGGTTTCAACAATACCACCAATGTGCGGTTTGTGCAGACTGTTGACGGCCTCGATGTGCAGTCGCCGCATATTGGGAGTCCGATTGGCAATGCATTGGGTCCCGCTGACCTCGACATTGAAAAAGTCGAACTCCTGCCAGGCGTGGCTGCCTCGCTCTATGGGATGAATGCCATCAATGGCCTTGCAGACTTTGCCACCAGGGACCCTTTTGCAGGAAAGGGTTTGTCTGTTCAGCAAAAAGTAGCCGTAACCCACCTGAACAGCACGGATGCCGGATCAAACCTTTACAGGGAAACGGCATTAAGATACGCAAAGCCAATTTCAAAAAACTGGGCTTTCAAAGTCAATTTCACCTATATGGAGGGGCACGATTGGATAGCCAATGATACCAGAGACCTGAGCCCTCTGGTTAATGCCAGTACTGGTCTTTTGGGCAGAGACAATCCAGCTGCCGACCCCGTGAATGGATATGGCAATGAGTCTGCCAACAGAAGAACGCTTTCTCTGGGAGGCAAATCCTATGTAGTGAGCAGAACAGGTTATTACGAAAAGGAAGTGGCCAATTATGACCTGAGTAACATCAAAGGTGATGCCATGCTGAAGTGGAAGAATAACAGGGGTACCGAAGTGGCCTATATTTTCCGGGCAGCGAAAATGGATAATGTCTATCAGCGATCGAACAGGTTTAGACTCGAAAATTACTGGTTACAGCAACATGCCCTCCAGGTAAGAACGAACGACATCAAAATCAATGTCTATTACAATGGCGAGAACACGGGTGATTCTTACAACCTCCGTTCCATGGCGGAGAACCTGGAAAGAACCACCCTGTCTGATGCCCAGTGGTTTGCTGCATATGCCAGTGCCTACCAGACAGCCAATACAGGTTCAGTTTCGCCTGCAGAGCTCCACAGGCTTGCAAGACTTGCTGCAGATAAGAACAGACCTGTTCCGGGAACTGCTGCATTCAGCAACAGCCTGATGAGGTTACAACAAATTAATAACTGGGATAGTGGTGCTGCTCTGAAAGTTCAGGCAGCATTTGTTCAGGCGGATCTGCAGTGGGACGCTACCGAAAAGCTGCTCTCCAAATTCAGAAGTAACACCGGTATTGAATTGCTTACCGGTTTGGATTTCCGGCAATATATCACGCAGCCTGACGGCAATTACTTTATCAACCCAGAAAAGGGTAAAGAAGGGATGCCACTACTTTATAAAAAAGCAGGTATGTTTTTATCTGCAAATCGTAATTTTTTCCAGAAAACACTGAAGGTAGGATTGGCGCTGCGCGCAGATAAAAATGATTACTTCAGGACTTATTTCAGTCCGCGTCTCACCACAGTTTGGCGACCATCACCTCACACAACATTAAGAGCTAATTTTCAAATAGGATACCGCTTCCCCATTATTTTTGAGGCGTTTTCCAATGTAAACAGCGGTGGAGTCAAGCGTGTGGGAGGATTGCCGGTGAGGTCTTCAGGTATCTTTGAAAACGGCTGGCTTCAAACCTCCATTTCCTCTTTTCAGGCAGCTGTGCTGAGGGACATGAATACCGGTGGAATCCCGCTT
>CANHUF010000238.1 GCA_947463715.1 Sphingobacteriales bacterium | reverse complement strand
GGGCGACTTCACCACTGCAAAGCGTTTCCTCAATGCACTGATCAGAACAGGCATTGTAGTACATCAGGCAGAAAACACATTCACACACAACAACAAAACCTATCCTGCAGGTTCCTTCATTGTGAAATGTGATCAGGCTTTTCGTCCGCATATTTTGGATATGTTTGAACCACAGGACCATCCCAATGACTTCCAGTACCCGGGCGGACCACCGGTACCCCCTTATGATGCTGCCGGCTGGACACTGGCTTATCAGATGGGCGTTTCATTTGACCGCATACAAGACGAAGTTGCAGGTCAGTTTAAAGCCATGCAAGCCGGAGAGTTGATTCCACTTACAGGAAAACAGGAAGCTGGAACAGCCAAAGTCGGCTACCTGCTGAGTGCAGCCAATAACCATGCCTATGCTGCAGTGAATGGTTTGCTCAGTGAAAACATTCCTGTTTTCATCACCACCGCCGCCATAAACGATGCACCTCCAGGTTCATTCTTTATTCCACAATCAACCAAAGCAAAAGCTTGGATTTCACAAAACGCTGCTGCAAGAGGTGCTGATGTTGCAGCATTGGATAAGAAACCTACAGCCATAAAACCGCTTCAAAGTGCACGCATTGCACTCTGGGATACCTATGGAGGATCTATGCCTTCAGGCTGGATGCGCTGGATCATGGAGCAGTTTCATTTCAAAGCAGATATTATCTACGCGCAGGATATCGATAAAGGTGACCTTATCAATAAATATGATGTGATTCTTTTCGTTGGTGGAGCCATGCCTTCTGTTAATGGTCCTGCCAGGAATTTCGGTAGCCCGAAACCTGAAGATATTCCAGAGGAATTCAGGAAAACAACCGGTAACATATCTGTTTCAAAGTCTATTCCCGAATTGAAAAAATTCATGGAAGCTGGTGGCAGAATCGTCACGATTGGAACAAGCACCACACTGGCTTATCACCTGAAACTTCCGGTTAGCAATGCATTGACAGAAACAGTTAACGGAAAGGAAAGAGATTTGCCCAATGAAAAATTTTATATCCCGGGAAGTGTCATGCAGATTACGCTTGATAACAGCTTACCAGCAGCATGGGGCATGAAAGACAAGGCAGACGTTTTATTTGACGATAGTCCAGTCTTTCACATCAATCCTGAAGCGCAGGCTGCAGGTTCCATCAAACCAATAGCATGGTTTAGTTCCGGTAATACACTCCGGAGTGGCTGGGCATGGGGACAGTCGTACCTGAAAGATGGGATAGCGGCATTCTCAGCACAGGTTGGTAAAGGAACGTTGCTGGCATACGGTCCGGAAATTACGTTCAGGGCACAGTCACATGGTACATTTAAACTGGTGTTTAATCAGTTGTATAAATAGTGGAATAGAGAATAGTGAGATAGTAAATAGTGAAATAGAGAATAGTAAATAGTTAAATAGTGAGATAGTAAATAGTTAAATAGAGAATAGTAAATAGTGAAATAGAAGGAAGAGATTGGGAACAGGCAATGGCATTTAGCTGTTGCCTGTTTTTATTGCAAACGTTTGATGTATATATTTTATGGTGATTCATTAAAAACACCATCCTCCATAAAGCCCCATTCATCATTAACTTCGTTTACTAACCTAAATTCACTTTTCCACTATTTACTATTCAACTATTTACTATTCACCCTCAACCTGCATTGCCCATGTTCAAACCCAAACTCTCCTTCCTCCAAATAATCAATATGAATGTCGGATTCTTCGGCATTCAGTACTCCTTTGGTTTGCAGCAAAGTGCTGTTAACCCCATATACGACTTCCTGGGTGCCAAACCTGATGAAATTCCCTGGTTAAACCTGGCTGGTCCGCTGACAGGACTATTGGTACAACCCATCATCGGAGCGTTGAGTGATAAAACCTGGCACCCCAGATGGGGCAGGAGAAAACCCTACTTCCTCATTGGAGCTATCATGTGCAGCCTGGCACTATTTCTCTTTCCATTCAGTTCTGAACTCTGGATGGCAGCTGGACTGTTATGGATTCTGGATGCCGGCAACAATACCGCCATGGAGCCTTACCGGGCTTTCATTGCAGATAAGCTGGACAGCACGCAACAACCTACAGGTTTCCTCGCACAATCGTTTTTTACCGGACTCGGACAAACACTGGCAAACTTTTCGCTGTTCCTGTTTCCAATGATTATTGTGGGTTATACCGGCAAGCTTCCAAACTGGGTTTTTGCGTCATTCATACTTGGTGCAATCTGTTCTATCGGAACAATTTGGTGGAGCATGAAAACCACTCCGGAAATACCGCCAACACCTGAAGAGCTCGAGGAAATCCGCAACAAACCGCTGAACCTGCTGAGTCCGTTTATTGATGTTTTCAGCGCCATCAAAGACATGCCAAAAGTGATGTGGCAGCTGGCTTTGGTTTACCTTTTTCAATGGTATGCCCTTTTCTGTTATTGGCAGAACAGCTCCAAAAGTATTGCCCAATCTGTTTTCCAGACAGGAACAGACAACAGGGAACTGTATGAAAAGGCAGTAAGCCTTGCAGGTTCAGTCAATGGCTGGTATAACATCATCACATTTATGAGTGCCTTTGCATTGGTTGGCTTCGCAAAAAAATATGGTGCCAAATGGGTTCATTTTTTCTGCCTTTTACTTGCAGCAGCAGGCTTTATGGTTTTCCCTTTCATAGAAAATAAGTGGTTGCTATATGTTGCAATCACAGGTTTTGGCATCGGCTGGGCCAGCATGATGGGCATCCCGTACCTGATGGTGGTCAAAGAAATTCCGAAAGCGCGTTATGGTGTATACATGGGTATCATCAACATGCTGATTGTCATTCCAATGCTGATACAAACGGTAACCTTTGGTTACATCATGAGAAATTTCCTCCACAATGATTCCGGAAAAGCGATCCTATTTGCGGGTGTCTTACTTTTGATTGCGGCTGTATTCACCCTCCTGATCAAAACCACAAATGATAACAAAAAAGAGGCAAATATTCCAACCTATACAGGTGGTCATTAAAGAAACAACACATGAAAAAGATACTTTGCATTGGTGAAGCATTGATAGACATGATCTGTACAGACCGAAACAAGTCGCTGTCAGACGGTGTCAATTTCCTTAAAAAGGCTGGTGGTGCCCCTATGAATGTGGCAGCAGCTGTTGCTGCCCTTGGCGGAGATGTTATGGTTGCTGCTAAAGTTGGAGCAGACCCATTTGGCCAGCACCTGATTGATGTACTCAACAGTTTTCAGGTAGATACATCACATATCATCCGTGATAAAGAACATTTTACCACTTTCGCATTTGTTTCCCTCATGGAAAATGGCGAACGTGATTTTTATTTCAACAGAGGAGCCGATGGCATGCTCTCTACAAGTGATTTAGCTGGCATAGACCTGCAGGCATGTGGCATCGCCCACTTCGGTTCTGCTACAGGATTTTTGCCAGGTCCACTTCAACAGACTTACACTGAACTTTTAGACAAGTCTAAATCTGCTGGGAGATTCATCAGCTTTGATCCCAATTACAGACACCTGCTATTTGGCCACCATCAGGAAGAATTCATCCGCAGATCATGGACATTCATCAAAGCATGTGATTTCTTCAAGGTGAGTGATGAAGAGGCTTTGCTGATTTCAGGAAAGACTTCAGTTGAAGCAGCTGCCCAGGAATTTTTCAATCAGTCGTCTGCCGTTTTTGCCATAACACTTGGCAGGGAGGGAACGATGCTTGGGATTAACAACACAATCACAATCATCCCCAGTATACCCATCAATGCTGTTGATACAACTGGTGCAGGGGATGCTTTCGTAGGTGCAGTTCTTTACCAGCTGAGTGCAATGGAGCACATGAGTATTGGTGAGCTGCAGCAGTCAGACTGGCAGGAAATCATTCATCAGGCCAACAAGGCTGGCGCCAGAACATGTGAATATTTGGGTGCAATGGAAGCTTTTAAAAACCTCAGCACGGATATCTTTAAGGCGTAAATGAAATTGTGATGACATTCGATCAGAACCTTCATGAAAATGTGACCAGGATAGCCCTGGAAGAAAAAATTGATACCACGGGGAAAGACAATCCCTTCTATGCGCGCCTGATGTCTGAAATAGACTCCATTTCTCACCTGTACAGGGAGATATACGGACAACATCAGCTTGCAGATTCCCTTTTTGAATCTATCATCAGAACCGTGATCAGCGGCTATAAATCCAGGGAATCGGCACTCATCCAAAGGGATGAGGAAAAAGCTGATCAGGGTACCTGGTTTCTTAGCAATGAACTGATGGGTATGAGTCTTTATGTAGACAGGTTTGCGGGAGACCTCAAAAGCATGCCCGGCAAACTGCCTTATTTCGAGGAACTGGGTGTCAACTTCCTGCACCTCATGCCGATTTTTGAAAGTCCGGAAGGAGAAAGCGACGGAGGCTATGCAGTTTCAGATTTTCGCAAGGTGGAATCCCGTTTTGGATCATTGGAAGAATTGATTTACCTCAGGAAACAGATGCAGGAAAAGGGCATGTATCTCATGCTCGACATTGTTTTAAACCATACCTCCCATAGACATAAATGGGCTGAAAAAGCCAGGTCAGGTGAAAAGGAATACCAGGATTACTTTTACATGTATGACAACCGCTGGTTACCCAATCAGTTTGATGAGAAGATGCCGGATATTTTCCCTGAAAGCTCACCCGGCAATTTTACCTGGATACCTGAATGCAACAAATGGGTC
>CANHUF010000237.1 GCA_947463715.1 Sphingobacteriales bacterium | reverse complement strand
CAGAGAGGAGTCTGACGTTTTCCAGAATAGCAGCATGCTGCTTTATTTGCTGCTGGATGTCTTTGAAACGCTGGTTAGCGGCTATCCCGATTTCACGGAAGAGGCTTGTACCGGTGATGATTTCCAACAGTTCGTAGCGCTCATGATTTTTTGCACGCAGAAACTCATCAAATTTACCCTGACTGAGTACAATACCCTGGGTGAACTGTTCTTTGGTGAGTCCGATTATCTTAACAATGGCTGCCTTGGATTCTGAAACCTTATCGGTTAGTGGTTTCAATTCATCACCTTCCTTCCGGCTGATTTTAAGTTTGATTTTATCCGGAGTACCATTGCGGGTAAGGCGAACAGACCAGTGAGACTGGTAGGTAATGCCATTTACACTGAATGTGATTTCAGACAGGGAATCTTTTGTTCCGCGGGTCATGATGGCCCTGTCATCTTCTACTGAAGACTCGCTGACGTTTTCCATCCTTGCTGTATACGAATACAATGCCAGGGTGATGGCATCGAGGAGGGTTGTTTTGCCAGCACCAGTTGGACCAGTAATGGCGAAAAGTCCGGCCCCTGTAAATTCGGGTCTGTCAAAATCAATGAGAAAATCCCCTTTGAGGGAGTTGATATTCCTGAAGCGGAGCTGGTGTATTTTCATAGTTAGCGGGTTAGGTCTGATAAAAGGGACTGAAACAGTTCCATGATGGCTGTCTTCTCTGCGTTATCTTCCCGCTCTTTTATGAGTGCATTGAATACTGCCTCCGGCTGAAGGTCATGAACGCGTTCTGCTTGCAATACGGATGTGCGTGAACTGTTTAAGCGGTCTTGGTAGGTAACACGCTGCTGGATAAGCCTGATATTCCGGGCGGGGAGCGTTTCTCTCCATGCTGTAATGGCTTCCAGGACGGTAGGTTTGTAAGTGGGTTCTTCAATGGCAATGTCTAGCAGCACAGGCAGTTGATACTTGCACCGGAGGCTGTTGATTTTTTGTTCCACCTCTCCAAGGCTGCCTTTAACCTGATAGAGCGAACGTGTTTTGGGTATGGGAATAAAGCTTTGTTTGATTTGTCCGTCTTCCAGATCCAGACTGATGATTTTATGGGCATAATTGTTTTCAGAAAAACCCAGTGAGACGGGTGAGCTGGCATAATGAATGCGTCCTTCCATCACAGCCTGTCCGGTATGGATATGTCCAAGCCCGAGGTAATCAAACTGGTTTAGTGCATCAGCAGTGATACCCAATATGTTGCCAATCTGAATGTCTCTTTCTGCTTCATTTACCTGCATCCCCTGTGCATGCAAATGCGCCATGCCGATATGTGTTAAACCTGGGTGTTCTCTGCGGAGGGCTTCACCAGCATGCCGGAAAATATTCCGCATGCCTTCCTGAATTTTTTCGTCGATTGTTTTTGAACTATCCCCTTCTCCTACCTGCCTGATAAACCTATCCTGCAAAAAGGGAATAGCTGCCACAATCGCTTTATTTCTGCCGCTTTTGTCTTCAATGGGAATAAACACTTCGTTGATTTTATCCAGTCCGGGAAACTGTGATACAACGGTTACTCCGAAATTGCTGAGCAGGCTTGAAGGGGTATCCAGAAAAGAGGGGGAATCGTGGTTTCCGGCAATGATAATGGCCTTGCAACCGGTGGCATTCAGTTTGGACAAAAACCGGTAATACTGTCGGCTTGCCTCATGTGCTGGGTTATGCTGATCAAAAATATCTCCGGCTATAAGCAGGTAATCAGTTTCTTCTTCCCTGATTTTTTCAAGCAGGAATGTAAAAAACAGTTCCATGTCCTCACTGAGGTCTTCCTGGTGCAAACGCTTACCCAGGTGCCAGTCGGCTGAAATAAAAATTCTCATCGGTAATCGGGTGTTTTAGGTGTTTGGCTACATCCAGTGCCGGATGAAATGGTGGATCAGCTCAGCATCTTCATCTTCTGTTCTGATTTCAGGCTCCATGATCTTTTCACAAAAGGGTTTCCAGCATTCAACCTCCGGATCAAAGTACTCTGCAGTCTCCCTGCCCAGAAAAAGTTTATAGTCGAATTTTGGTCTGCCTACAATTACATAACCCGGGTAGTACCAGCGGAATCCCTGTTCGCGCATAAATTCCACTTCGAGGAGCATGAGGAGTTTACCCGGACTAAACCTGATGTATTCAGGGTCGTAGAAGCTTACTTTGGCCATCACAGCATTTGAACCCAGATCTATGAGTCCTTTTGCAATTAACCGGTCTCCGTCTCTTACCGATATTGCCCAGGTATCAAATAATCCGAGGTTTTCTTCGTCGTCGTAAAGGCATTTGGACAGGCTGTCGTAGCCATCAAAACTGATCCACGACCGGTATTTTGCATATAGCTCAACGTCCTCTTCAGGAATTTCATCATACGCTTCAATGCTGATTCCAAATCTACCGGCCCGCCTCAGGATTTTTTTGTGGGAAGGATGTACATTGATATTTCCGGCATCATAACGCAACCACCAAACCCGGTCCATTTCAAAAGTATCGCCATTAAGCCAGTGTGTAACAGTGAAGAGGTTCTGGTACATGCGGTACCAACCCCTGGCGAGGTAGTCGTCGAAGTCTTCCGGATTCAATTCATCCGGCTGTTCAGTGTGGTTGTATATCTTCATGCAAGAATCTGTCGGAAGCCATCGATGACAGACTGCTCCGGTTTGTGTACAAATATACCGTTGTTTCCTTCTTCTTGTATACCCCTGATGAAGAGGTAAATCACCCCGCCAAAATCACGACTATAATCGAAACCAGGAACGCGCAGCTGCAGATACCGGCATGCAGCGAGTGTATACAGGTGATACTGCAGGTGGTAATTGTTGGCTGTCATGGCTGCCGACAGCTGCGCCGGATGGTAATGTTCGGGATTGTCTCCAAGGTGATTAGACTTCCAGTCCAGGATGTAATACTTCCCTGCATGCATGAAAAAAAGATCCATTTTCCCGTTCAGGATGCCTTCCATCTCCTCCCCAGACCGCAGGTAAAAAGGGGTTTCGGGCGGCGACAATAGCTGAAGCATATCTGTGTTGAAAAGTGTCAGCGGCATATCAAACTCCAGTTCATTGAGTCTGCTCTGCCAGCTTACCTCACTTAGGCTGAGGGTGCCGTTTGGCAGGAGGGGCCGGGAGATGATGCGCTCCAGCATCCGTAAAATTCCCTGGGCATAATCAGTGTCTGTTTTTCCGGAAAGCCGCTTCAGTGCCCTTTGAACAACTTCCTCCCAGTTGCCCGGTTCAGTGAAATTGATGTGTTCAAATACATAGTGAAGGAGGTTGCCTGTGTGTGCTCCTTTTTTCAATTGTCTGAAAATGAAACGGTTATAGCCATCCATCACAGCCTGAGGGTCTGATGCAGTTGAAAATACCGTATGTTCCGGGTTGAGGGCACTGTAACTGGTTCGGCGCCACTTCAACTGTGAAAGGCTGAAGTGATCTGCGCGGGCATAAGTCCGCTCCAGCCTGACCTCCATCTGGGCAGCTGGTTTCCTTACAACCGCATCGGGTGTGTGGAAAGCCACTCCCGGGATTCCCTGTTTGTTTGATTTGATGGATTTTGTGAAAACCCGCAAACAGGATTTTGAATACTTCGAAGCCATGTTGGCCGTAATCAGACACTGATAGCGGGCACGGGTTACAGCCACGTAAAGTAGTCTCCTGTTTTCTTGCTCTTGTTGTGCTTCACCCCAGCCTGTTTCTTCCTCACTGGCACGTTTTTTATGGATAACAATGTACTTTCCGGTCTCCGGATGGCGGTAGCTGAGGGTTTTGATATGGGATTCTTTCGCGAGCATATCCAATGCAGGTGCCAGCACGATGTTGTATTCCAGTCCCTTGCTCTTGTGGATGGTCACAATCTTCACTGCATCTTCATCGCTTTCAATGCGTTGTTCGTATTCGTCGCCTTCGCGTAGTTCGCCGTCTATGCTTCTTTTGAGCCACTGGATTTGTTCCTGCTCATCATAATGCTTCCTTTCACTCACCTTATGTATGATTTCTACCAATTGCAGGATATTGGAGACCCTCCGTTCTGTTTGTCCGCCTGCCTGTTCCATCAGTAAAGGCAGTGCATGGTCTGATAAAAACTGGCGCAACATTTCAAAAACACCCCTGCTTTTCCAGGTTTCCTGGTAGGTGCGGAAGCGCAGAAGGATAGCTTCCTCGTTGGCAGTCAGCAGTGTTTCAGGTGTATATCCCCCCAGTGATGTGAGGAGTGCTTTGTTAATGGATTTTCTGCTGATGTCTTTTACGGCTTCCATGACATACAACATATCCAGGGCCTCACCTGTTTGCAGCAGTTTGGCGTCATCGATGGTGATGGAAGCAATACCATATTGTGCAAGCAGTTCCTTGATCTGTTTGCCTTCCCTGTTCTTGCGCACGAGAATACCGATATCTCCGGGGATGACTGCCCTTGCTGGTTTACCAGGAATTTCAATGGTATAGTGCCCGGAAAAAAGGAGCTGGGTAACCAGCGCAGGTACTGCTTTCTGCAGCTCTTTCTTTTTGGCGTGTTCTGAAATCAGGATAGGCCTGACGGGTTCACCTTTATAGCAGAGTGTGCCTTTTTTGTTTTCGTCGGGAGACTGCACCGGGATGTATTTAATGGCATCGCTGTGCTGTTGGAATGCAAAGGTGTCGAACTCCGGCTCTGGCATGAAGAAGCTGTTCATCGCTTCGATGTAGTCTTTGCCAGACCTGTGATTGGTGTTCATGACATGAATCCTGTTCACCTTG
>CANHUF010000236.1 GCA_947463715.1 Sphingobacteriales bacterium | reverse complement strand
TCAGAACAGGGTCTATTTTATCTTTTTCATTGAACCAGCTTAAAAATCTATTCATTTCTTCCTTTACCAGCATTGCAGGGATAGCTTCATAATGAATTCTTTCTTTACCCATAGCTCCTGATACTATTTGCATTTCTCCTGAACGAAAGCTACCAACTTCAATCTTATGCATTCCACTATACCCAGTTGGGAATAGCGCTGAATGCCATCCGTACAGCCGTTTTTTTGTAAGCGCCCTCTTATAATTTTGCGTAGCATCAAGCATCATCTCAACAATTCCGTCTACATTTCTATTGGTAGGGATTAGTCCGGCAATATTAATACCTAATCTTCTTGCAATGGATGAGCGGACTTGATCATAGTCAAGTTTTTCTCCCTCAATTTCAGATGATTTAATGACATCAAGAGTTAATGTTGATAGTGACGCCTCTTCTTTAGTCGCAAAACCGAGCATGTTCATTTGCCCAACAATTTTTCCTTGTAGGTTACGTACCTCACCAAAAATGGCCATGATATCAGTTTCCCGCCATTTAAAATTTGTCCAGTTTTGATATTCGTAAATGTATTTTGCCAAAAAATGCTGTTTGTGCGGTGAAAATACGCATTAAATACCGCAAAAATGCGGTGAATATACAAATTATTTTCCGCAAAGAAGTTTCATTCTTGTTTCGTTGTCCAATCCCTCTAATTGGATATTAAGCATGAATTTTTTCATATGTTTTTTTTGTGCTTTGTTGTTTACCATTGTTGAAACCTTATACCAACTTGCTTGTCTGCAATTGCAAATTCTTTGGCACCCCAAGGTCTTACCCCGTCTTTTTCTAGAACACAATACGGATTTGATATCGTTAATTCCTGGTGTTTAATTGAAAATTGAAGGCAATGTACAAATAGGTTTAGTCCGTCTGAAATATCAATATAAAACACACTTGGTACTAACCTTGAAAATATCATACAAGCGATATGGAAACTGTCAAGCCAAGAAATTTGTCCAAAATAATGATAGCCAATTGTCCCAATAAGAACTGAAAATAATATTAAGCCTAAGGCAAATAGTCCAAAACGCCCGATTCTAAATAAGAAGTGAGGCAGTGGTGTTACTTATTTTTTGCGATTTTCTGTCTGTCTTTTTGATCTTGTCTGTTTTTATGACTCGTTTTCATTTAGGGTGTAATTTAAAATTATATATTAACGCCAAAAATATAGCCCACCAATGCAGATAAGCCCATTGCTAAAGTTCCCCATATAGTGATTCGCACAACAGCTTTTTTTATTTTTGAACCACCCGTTTTTGCTGATATTGCTCCTAAAATGACAAGAAAAACAATAGTGAAACCATATAGCCAGTATTCCATTCCTTTGACAGGTGCAAACAGAACTATTAATAAAGGTAAAACACCACCAACTGTGAAAGACGCTCCTGATGCAATCGCTGCTTGTATTGGGTTCGCTTGACTAATTTCATTGATGCCTAATTCGTCTCTAATATGCGTTCCCAATGCGTCTTTCTCTGTCAATTCAATGGCAACTTGCATGGCCGTTTCTTTTTTTAGTCCCCGTTTCTCATAGATTTGAGCCAAAATATTTAGTTCTTCTTTGGGCATTTCTTTCAGCTCTTTTCTTTCTCTTTCAATATCTGTTTTTTCGGTATCTGTTTGTGAACTTACGGATACATATTCACCAGCTGCCATAGATAATGCACCTGCAACAAGTGCTGCAACTGTTGCTAATACAATAGGCTCTCTTATTGAACTTGCAGCCGAAACACCAATAGCGAGACTGGAGATAGAAATTATTCCATCATTTGCACCTAAAACAGCGGCTCTCAACCAATTGCTTCTATGAATATAATGACTGTCTAAATAGTTCTCAATTGTTATCATAAAATTTCAGTATGCTAAGATTTTTTAAAATATACAATAACTCTTGAATCTGCACACTTTATCACTTAACAAAATCAAGAAAACAATCTTAAAATATTTTTACAAAAACCATTTTCGATGTTTACTAAGATATATTTTGATCTTTGATACAGTCACATTAAAATAGCCAACTCAGGCAATGCAAGCATATCTAATAGCTCACTGCCATTCTTCGGCAAAGAAGGAATTGTTAAAAACGACAGAACAAAGCGTTAGCAAAAATTCCAAAATCAGGGAAGTTGCCAATATTGAATAAAAAGTCGCAGTTACCTTTTTCATTATAAATGAGTTCATTTAAATTTAGAAAGATATTCTCTTTTATTCAATTTTGATTTTGCTGCTATGGCAATTAAAACAAATTGAAGGTCTTAAAACGATTGCTTTATTTTCAGATACCTTTGCACCAAACTGAGCTGATCCAATGATCTCATTATCCATCATCATTGTCAATTACCGCTGCTGGGACAGGCTTGCTAAATGTCTAAACAGTATAGCAGAGCAGGAAATGACAGCTATGGAAGTCATTGTGGTGGATAATTTTTCCAATGATGGCAGGGCAGATGCATTTGTAGCCGAATATCCCTGGGTTAAATTCATCATGCAGGATAACAATGGGGGTTTTGCACAGGGCTGCAACCGGGGTATGAAAATATCACAGGGTGAATGGTTGCTCTTTCTCAATCCGGATACAATACTGCAACGGGATAACCTGAAAACTTTGCTCAGCAAAGCAACTGCTTTACCCGACTGGAAATTGATTGGTATCAGACAGTTGAATGATAATGGCAGAGACACCCACCCACATGGTATTTTTCTGAAATGGTGGAATGTATGGGCCCCTGTGAGGAGTTTGGAGAGATGGGTGAATGGCGCACAATGCAGCAAACATTATCTGAGTTCGGCACCGGTGACTTACCCCGACTGGATATCGGGTTCTTTTGTGCTCATCAGGAAAAATGACATGGAAAAACTGGGTGGTTGGGATGAGCGATTCTGGATGTATTGTGAAGACATGGATTTATCGAAACGTGCTGCTGAATTGGGATGGAAGCGTGTCATGTACAATGAGATCTCCTGTATTCATTCACATGGTGGTTCCTCCCGCATCAATCCCGAGACCAAAGCCATCACGAAAACGGAAGTAATGATCTCCACCGTCAGCTATTTGAAGAAATACAATTCACCGGTTAAATTCGGTTTTGCAATGGACATGTATTTTCTCCCGAGGATTATTGAATCATTGATTACTTATCCTTTTTCACCTCTTACCAGAGCTATCGTCAAACGTTTTCTTCATTCGAAAATCAAATGAATCTCAGAACCTAGTGAATAGCTTCAAAAAGTCATAAGTTGAGAGAAGTTAGATGAGAGTTGAGATTGTCGACTTCACAAGAATATTTTTTCTCCTGCCGAAGGCATGCTCAACTTAATTCTCTCAACTTGCATTTCCCCTCGTGCCTCGTGCCTCAGATAACCCCCATCTCCTTACCCACTTTGACAAATGCGGCAATAGCCTTGTCCAGATGTTCTCTTTCATGTGCAGCGCTGAGTTGAACCCTGATACGGGCCT
Source organism: Sphingobacteriales bacterium (assembly GCA_947463715.1). GTDB lineage: Bacteria > Bacteroidota > Bacteroidia > Chitinophagales > Chitinophagaceae > Pollutibacter. Next base: position 1,266 of record CANHUF010000236.1, on the reverse strand, counting down.
TACCTTTGGCTACTACAGGGAAGAAGAAGCCAATCACATAAATACCTTCCTCCAGCAAGCGTGCAGCCATCTCCTGCGCCACAGTCGCTTCGTAGAGCATGATGGGTACAATCGGATGCACACCTGGTTTAATGTCGAATCCAGCCTTTGTCATTTCTTCCCGGAAGTAAAGGGTATTGGCTTCCAGCTTATCGCGCAGTGAAGTTGTTTCACTCAAGAGGTCAAGTACAGCAATTGAACCTCCAACAATACTTGGCGCAAGGGTATTGGAGAACAGGTAGGGACGGCTGCGTTGGCGCAACATTTCTATGACTTCTTTTCTGCCACTGGTGAAACCTCCGGAAGCACCGCCAAGCGCTTTTCCCAAAGTTCCGGTTATGATATCAATCTTACCCATTACCCCGCAATGTTCATGGGTACCGCGGCCGGTCTTTCCAAGAAAACCTGAGGAGTGGCATTCATCAATCATAATGGCCGCATCATATTGTTCCGCGAGGGGAACTATTTTATAGAGTTGCGCAATGGTGCCGTCCATGCTGAAAGAGCCGTCAGTTACAATGATCCTGTTCCTCAGGTGAGATGCTGCCTTGAGTTGTACCTCAAGGTCTTCCATATCATTATGCTTGTAACGAAAACGCTGGGCTTTACACAGCCTCACCCCATCAATGATGGAGGCGTGGTTGAGTTCATCGGAGATGATGGCATCCTGATCATTGAACAACGGCTCAAACACACCACCATTGGCATCAAAAGCTGCCGCATACAAGATGGTGTCTTCCGTACCCAAAAATGCAGAAATCTTTTGTTCCAGTTCTTTATGAATGTCTTGTGTGCCACAGATGAATCTAACCGAACTTAGTCCGTATCCCCTTTCATCAATGTATTGTTTTGCAGCTTCAATGATTTTAGGATGTGATGATAACCCCAGGTAGTTGTTTGCACAAAGGTTGATGACATCTTTTCCATTTACATTGATGACAGCTCCTTGCGGACTGGCAATGATTCTTTCCTTTTTGAAAAGACCTGCTTTCCGGATTTCTTCCAGTTCTTCATGTATTCTGCCAATGAGTGATTCGTTCATGCCCGGTAATTTAAATTTTTGACGATAAGAGCTGTTTGATCAGTTATGCTGGTTGAATAACCATGCGGACAAAATTACTTAAAATCGCTCCAAATAGACCGTTTATACATTCGGTCGATTTTTGACAGAAAGGTGTAACAAAAAGCGGCTTCATCCGTTGTAATATCATCATGAGAAAAAACAGG
>CANHUF010000235.1 GCA_947463715.1 Sphingobacteriales bacterium | reverse complement strand
GTTATTATAGCCTTACACATGACTTTCCTTTGATGCGGGTACATAAGGTTTATGCCAGGAAAAATGCAATCTGGCCATTTACTGTAGTGGGAAGACCTCCTCAGGAAGATACCAGTTTCGGACAATTGATCCATGAGATTACAGGTACAGCCATACCCAATGAAATTCCAGGGGTGAAAGAAGTCCATGCCGTTGATGCAGCAGGCGTTCATCCATTGCTGTTAGCTATCGGCAGTGAGCGGTATACGCCTTATATGCCTGCTAAACAACCAGCTGAGTTGCTGACAATTGCCAACCATATTCTGGGCACTGGTCAGCTTAGCCTTGCCAAATACCTCTTTATAACAGCTGATGATGCCGGTCAGCTTCATACCCATGATATACAAAAATACTTTAGTTATCTCCTGGAAAGAATTATAAATGAGCGTGATATACACTTTCATACACATACAACGATTGATACGCTGGATTATTCCGGTACAGGACTCAATACAGGAAGTAAAGTTGTTTTTGCCGCTTATGGTGATCCTGTAAGAAGGCTTTCAGATGAACTTCCTGAGGTATTGAAGGAAAATAGTTTGCTTGCAGACTGCAGACTGATCATGCCGGGAGTTGTGGCTATTCAAACCGGAAAATACAAGGATGCCATGGCCACTCAGGCTGAAATAATGAGCCTCAACGTGCTTTTTAAAGACAAGTTAACCGAACTCTCCGGTATCCCAATGATGGTTCTTTGCGATGATGCTTATTTCACGGCTGCCAGTTTACGCAATTTCCTATGGGTTACATTTACCCGAAGTAATCCTTCACATGACATATATGGAGTTGCTGATTTTCAAGAGAATAAACATTGGGGCTGCCATGGACCAGTCATCATTGATGCACGCATAAAACCACACTATGCACCTCCTGTTGAGCTTGATCCGGAAATGGTCAGGAAAACAGACAGACTTTTTGCTTCTGGTGGAAGTTTAGCCGGGATACTGAATTAATCGCATTAAATGTAGTTAAAGTCAATAATTATACCTGACAAGTTTCCTAACTTGAATTACAATCTAAAAACTACATTTTATGCAGGTAATAGAAGACCCTTCGAGAATTTTTATTAACAGCTGGAACATTTACCAGAAGGTTATTCAGGCAAACTATATGAAGCACAGGGACCTTGGTATTTATTCTCAAAAATACCTCAAGGATTTTGCCAGCCATCAGGCTTTAAGGGTGTTGGATATAGGCTGCGGAGATGCCAAACAATTATCCGTACAACTATCATCACTGAATGTAGCAAGCTATACCGGATATGACCTCTCTGAAGATGCAATTTCACTTGCCAAACAAAATATGTCAAAAACCGGGGCTGACCTTATTTTCAGGATTGGCAAAATGGAGGAATTGATCAAGGAGGAAACTACAACTTATAACGTTATTTACAGCAGTTTTGCCATACATCACTTGCAGGAGGAAGCAAAGAAAACATTCCTGATGGACTGCTTCAAGGTATTGGAGAAGGGCGGATTATTTATTTTGATTGATGTGAAAAGAGCTACAGGACAAACGCGTGAAGCATACAATGATAGTTATGTGGAATGGATCAACAGGGACTGGAGTTTGTTAACAGTGGATGAGAAAAAGACTGTTGTATCTCACCTGACTACATGTGACTTTCCTGTAGAAACCTCCATGTATATTCAATATGCAGAATCTGCAGGGTTTATCCTTGAAGATGATGTGGACATTGATCCCAGACATGGCCTGATTATCTTTCGAAAAGACTCAATCGATTAGACTATTTACAATTATTTAATGTCCACTAATGGTCCAGTTGAGAAATACTGCCAGGCACTTTCTGTTTTGGCGGCATCGAATTTCCCACTGAAAACAACCATACGGTATTTCAGCACATAAGTTTTACCTGGTTCCAACAGCCAGTCGCGGTCTTTAGTAGGTGCAAAATTGAAAAACATATCTCCCCTGCCGTTGGTACCTGGGTTCCAGATTCGCATTGGTTCAGGGAAATTGTAGTTGGCTGGATAAGAAAGGAAAGCGATTCCTCCATATTGATTCTCCGGAAGTTCACCCTGAACGATGCACCATTTTGCTCTGGAGCCATCTGTATCTTTTCGGGTTTTCCCTTCGGAAGTCAGCACCTCACAGTTTTGGTCGTTCCAATAACCTGTTGTCCGCCACCCCAATCCGGCATAACGGTAGGCTAAGATGCGAAACGGACTTTCCGTGGCACAGCTCATGCTCGAGGTGATATCTGCAATATAGTAATCCTCGTTTTCTGGTTGATAAACCCGAACTGTCTGCACTTCATTAAGAGCCACTTTTTCAAATCCGTCTTTTTTAAAGACTACATGTTCGTGTAATGCCTGAAATTCAGAGAATACAGGACCTTCAGTTCTTGAAAGCAGTTTGGCAAAGCGGACAGTCCCCTGATGACCTTTGATATTCCAGAAGTCGACTGTATCCTTTTCAAATTCCACATGCGTCCATGGATTCCAGATGCCATAATGATGGTAGTGATCGGGAGCCTGAATACGCGTAAGTTCCTGACCCTTAGGGGTCCATACAGGATGAATAAACCCACTTCTCCGGTAGTTTATATCCTGACCCTTTGGAGGATTAACAGTAGCATGGTAGTACCTAAGCAGGTTTTTACCATTTGATATCATGGTGATGGAGCTGTCGTTTTTTATCGCCTGAACGAATTTAAATTCAGCTGATGCCGATTCAGAAAGCTCAAAGTCATATTCCTTTTTATCATTTGCAGGAAGTTTCCAGTTAAGCATTCTTTTACCATCATTGCTTACCTGAAAAGCTATGGGGGTTTTGACTTTACCCGAAATCAGGTTCAGTTGCAGGTTTGCTGCATTTTTAAAGGAGAGTTGGTCCAACGCAATTTCTACTGGGATTGACAATCCATTTGCCAGACGATCCATTTTCACCCGAATGGTTTTGGCGTTTTGGGTAAATCCTGACAAAAATGCCACAGAAAGGAAAAAAGTGAATATGGTTTTGGCTTGCATATTGAAGATTTGTGGTTACAAATTACAGTTAATTTGAATCATTCATATTTATATACCAAAACCAACAAACATATAAATGGGAATCAAGCCGCAAATTGAGCAATCCAATATGTTTGTAACAAATGAAAATGGAATTTACCTTAAAGAGTCAGCTATTTGAACTACTACCTGTAATTCAACCCCATGTTTAGTAGCAATTTCATGGTGCAATAAAGCTCCTTCTTGAAGATCTTTTAGTATTGATAGAGTTTGATTTTTACCTTCTTCGAAACCCTTATCAAAACTTTCGATACGTGTCTGGTTGATGTCTGCCACAGCAAAGAGGTGGTTGTCGTAGGCAATTTGTTGCTCTATTGAGAAGTTAGACCGGTCTAAAATCTCCACTGCTTTCATCAGATTGGGGTAAACAGAAAGGTCAAATTTTTGCATGGTGATGAGTTTTTCAGGTTCGGCTAAAAAAGTTAACCAGCGATCCACTGGATTGTCCATGTTAAAATTATCCATTTTTCTTCTTTTTCCCAACTCAATCAATCTCATAGATAGTCCTTCGATTTTGATATCAGCATACCCTTCATGCCTGAATGAAAACGAATGCAACCAGTCGGGAACCTTGGAGAGTATTTCATAATCCAAAATCGTTAACAGAAAAACTGGATTACTGGATGCATAATTTCTGCCAGCATTAAACTGTTGTGCATAAGCTTTGCAGGCATATAGTAATTGTCTGTTCAAGAAACCATCATGGTGAATGACCTGCATCTCTAGGATAAAATGCTGGTTATTGGTGTCAGTGCAACGGATATCCACAACCGAAACTTTCCCATCCCGATTATCAGGCAGCATTTCCTGTTTGAGATAGATTATGTCAACAACTGGTTGAGGCGGACTGACAAACAGGTTAATAAATTCAATGGTAATCTCTTTTTCCTGTCCAAATATCCGCTTGAATACAATGTCTGCAGTAGGTTTCAGTAGGTCCCTTTTCATAACCCAAAGTTGCTGAGACCCTGATTTCCTAAAATGTGAAAAACACTAAGATTGGAGAAGATTAAAACAGTGATTTTGAGTATTATAACGTTAATGATACCCATTCGATACCCAAATTTAATTGTGAAGGGCATATCTGGGAATATTCAAACAAGTTTGAAATGGAAGGAAATAACGAATGTAAATAACCGTAACACAGCCTGAAACCCTTATCTGCATTGAGTTTTATACACAAAAAAAGAGCCACCAAATGATGACTCTTTCTGTCGGGAAGACCAGATTCGAACTGGCGACCCCTTGCACCCCATGCAAGTGCGCTACCGGGCTGCGCCACTTCCCGAACGGGTGTGCAAAACTACATGATTTCTTGAAAAAAACACTTAATTTTGACCAATTCATTTCTTATGACGATTCTCGTCCAACAAGTCCTCATTAAAGATATAAACTCCCCGCATAACAATTCTATTCGGGATATCCTGATCCATCAGGGTAAGATCCAGCAAATTGCTGAAAATATTTCCGCAGTTGCTGATAAAACCATTGAAGCCTGTAACTTATCAGCTTCTCCAGGTTGGGTGGATATTTTTGTTTCAGGAACAGATCCGGGATTTGAATTCAGAGACGATCTGGACTCCCTATCTGCTGCTGCTGCAAAAGGTGGTTTCACCCATGTCTTCCTGACTCCCAATACCCAACCGGTTACCCAAAACAAAACTGGTGTTGAATACATTTCCAGGCACCACGCTTC
>CANHUF010000234.1 GCA_947463715.1 Sphingobacteriales bacterium | reverse complement strand
TGTGTCACAGCAAACATACATGAGGCCGCTGTTAGCCATATTGTCGCGAGGCGGTCTTTGGGTGGTTGCCTTGCCCACTCTTCAGTGGCAAACGACTGAGATACTCTTTGCGTATCTGCAGACAAATACGGCGGTTGTCCACAGCGTTCTAAACATGGCGATGGCGCTTTGGATTGTGATCAGCATCGCGCACTTGTCTGTTGAGCTTTGGCACGGGCACCGCCGTGTTTGTGTCGAGTGGCTGGCTGGGCTGTTGATCGTCATCTTGCTGCCTGCCCTGTGGGCTATCTGTCTTTACTTCTGCGCGTGGCATGCGAGAAGGCATATGTCGAAAGTGTTAAGCGACTCGACCGATGAACCACAAGCCAAAAGGGACATGGTTGTATTCACCATTCTCACGCTGAGTATCGCTGCTGCACTCTACCTGCTGTTTTTCCGGCAAATCGAGATGGAGCCGGCTGTGATAACCATTTTTTTTGTAGGCCTTTTTGCGGTGACCGTACCCCATATGATTCTGATTGATTTTTACCTGCCATGGCGGCAACAACAATGGCGGATAAAACCATGACGTCGCGCCAGATAAGCGATCGCAAGCGCGAGCACCTCGCGATAGCGGGATCGCCAGAGGTGCAGATGACCATGTCGAATGGCCTGGAGGCTATCCGCTTCGAACCGGTAGCATTGCCTGAACTCGATCTTGATCAGATTGATACCTCAGTGGGATTTTTAGGAAAAACCATGTCGCTGCCGTTGATGATCGCATCAATGAGCGGTGGCACTGCCGAGTCACAAAAGCTCAACGAACAACTGGCTGTGGCTGCACAAGCCTCGGGCATCGCGTTGGCGCTGGGATCCATGCGTATTGCGCTGGAGAACCCCTCGCAGCGCGCCGCGTTTGAGTTACGCTCATTTGCGCCGGGCATTCCAATTCTGGCCAATATTGGTGGTGCTCAACTTCGCGAACCTGGCGGCTTGAAAGGTGCGCTGACGTGTATTGAGATCGCTGATGCAGATGCATTGATTGTGCACTTGAACCCGCTGCAGGAGGCGCTTCAGCCTGACGGAGACACCCGGTGGACGGGTATCAAACCAGCGATCGCCCAACTGGTTCGCGAAAGTCATGTGCCGGTCATCATTAAAGAAGTAGGGCATGGCATCGGGCCAACAACGGCGCGTGCGCTCCTGGAGATCGGTGTTAGTTATATCGATGTCGCCGGCGCCGGAGGCACCAGTTGGGCCGCCATCGAAACACAACGGCTGGGTTCGCCAGAGGCCATGAAACTGGGCACACCTTTTCATAACTTCGGTATCACGCTGGCTGAAGCGCTGGTTGCATTTGACGCGGATCCTCAACTGAGTGACAAGCTGTTTGTCATCGCCTCCGGAGGCATACGCTCAGGCCTCGATGTCGCCAAGGCGCTTAGGATGGGGGCTCACATGGTGTCGGCGGCCGTGCCTTTTCTTCATGCCGCGCGATTGGGAGACGCGGCGTTGACCGATCTTATTGCACAGTGGCATCGGCAGCTAAAAATCTGTTGTTTTGTCACGGGCAGTCCCGATATCAACGCGCTGAAAGTAGCGCCACTGCTTAAGGCGCTTTGATAGTCATGGCTGGTGATCTTCCACAAATGGTTCGTGATGCGCTGGAGTCATCACAATGGTTTTGTCAAAGCGTTATTCATGTCCTTTTAATGTTGGTTTAAATTGGTATTCAGCCAGAGCTGTCTACACTGAGTCTGTCGGTTGAAGACAAAACAACCATTCACTCAGGGAGAAAGGAATGAAAACCACACGATTTTTTGGAGTAGCAGCACTGGCTCTGTTTGCCCACCAGGCGTCAGCGAATGCGGTTGTTGTTAATCAGGGTATCTCCGAGCAGGAAGTGTTGGCTGCCCAGCAAGGCTGGTGCGCAGCACTGGTGAACATCAGCAATACGCATGAGACCAGCGGTCAGGCAGCCGCCAAAACGCTGGCCGAAAATGTGATTGACGCGGCTTACGGTTATCAGATGGGTGCCGTGCTGTTTAAACCCACCTTAACCGTTAACCCGCAGACCGTCCGTGCCACCCGCCAGGGCGCTCTGGCCTATTTTGTAGGCGGTGACACCAGCTTCCCGCAGGACACCGGCTTTGCACTGAGAGGCTGGAAGCAGTGTGAGATTGTTAACGCCGCCATTTTTATTGCCGGTGACAGCGCCACGACCATGGGCAAAGTCCATTTCACTAACAGTGCCGGCGAAGTCACCACGGTAGACAAGACCTGGGGCTTTGTTAAGGACGATGCGGGCGATCTGCGTATTGTTCTGCACCACTCATCACTGGAGTACACCGGCAGCTAAGCGCCCGTGCGCATCCGGTAACCGTTGCCCCGCAGGGTCTGAATCAGAGATTCACCGTGCGGGGCATCTATTTTCTGCCGCAGACGACTGATGTACACATCCACAATGTTGGTCAGCGGGTCAGACTGGCTGCCCCACACCCGATTCAGGATGCGCTCGCGGGACAACACCTTGCCCTGATTTTCCGCAAAGTACAGCAACAGATCAAATTCGATCTTGGTCAGCAACAGCTCCTCGTCGTGAACAAATGCCAGCCGATTTTCACGGTCTATCCGCAGTTGCTCAATCACCAGTGCTGACTGTTCCGGCGGCACGTTGCCGCCTTTTCTGCGCGCCAGAGAAGTGATACGCGCCAGCAGTTCCTCAAAATCAAATGGCTTGCACAGATAATCGTCCGCGCCTTGTTTCAGTCCGGCCACGCGGTCGCTTACCTCATCAAGTGCGGTCAACAACAGGATCATCACCTGGGGCGCTTTGCGGCGCAGGTCCGCCAGAATACCCAGACTGTCTTCATCACCAAACAAGCGATCCAGAATAACGACATCGGGTTGATGTTTCTGCACCAGTACGGTGACGTCGTGCAGCTGGTTGGCACAGACACAGTCATAACCCTCGGCGCGCAATCCGCGCTCCAGGAAATTGAGCAGTGCCTTTTCATCATCGGCGATCAGAATTCTCATGCCACGGACTCCAGTGGCAGCCACACGGTAAAACTGGACCCTTTGTTGAGGACCGACTCGACCGTAATCTCGCCGCCGTGTGCTTCAACAATGGTCCGCGCAATGGCCAGGCCGAGGCCCGCACCATCGCCACGGCGATTGATGCGCACAAAGCGCTCAAACACAGGGCCAAGATCAGCGGGTGCGATGCCATCACCCTGGTCGCTGACAGTCATTCCCACCCGGCCGGCATGCACTGACGCCGTCAGGGTAATATCGCTGCCTTCAGGTGAATATTTGATGGCATTGTCGATCAGAATGGCCAGCACCTGCGCCAGTCGCTGCAGATCAGCGCGTACCTTCAGGGTGCTGTTTGCGTGTGCCAGCACCAGATGGAAATGATGCGTCTGCGCCACCCTCGACCAATGCGAGGCCTGCTGCTTCAGCCAGGGGGTCAGGTCACACTCAGCCACATCCAGGGTCAACTGGCTGATCTCGGCGCGCGCCAGCAGCAACAGATCCTCGACCAGACGGCTCAGGCCAACAGCCTGGGCGAGTATGGTGTCCAGTGTTTGCCGATAGGCATCGGTATCAGCGCTTGTGTGGCGCAATGTCACCTGCGCTTCACCACGGATAACGGTTAACGGCGTGCGCAGTTCGTGGCTCAGGTCGGCAAGGAACTGCCGGCGTTTGGAGTCAATGCTGGTCAGTCGCTGGTTGGCGTCGGTCAGTTCGCGGGTGCGCTGCTCGACCGCAAATTCCAGCTGGCGCCGAGACTGTTCTGCCTTGGATTCATGTTCAGACAGTTGACTGGCCATGGAATTAAATGCCAGCACAATCTGCTGAAATTCCTTGTCGAGCGTCTGTGGCAGGCGGTAAGTGTAGTTACCGAGGGCAATGGCTTCAGCGCCGTGGCGGATGTCGTTCAGGGGCTGATATAGCTGATTCAGCAGCCAGGTGCAGGCCAGCACCACCAGCGGAATAGACAACAATCCAAAGGCGATGGTAAACCAGACGATGGCGGTATTGAGGGTGTCTATGCGGGAATTGATGCTGGCAACCACCGTGCTTTGACGTCTTACCGCAGCATCAATGGCCTCACGGAATTGATTGTCAATGGTGACTTCCAACAGGCGTTGCACGCGGCTTTGTGTGTTGAGCGGTGAAGAATCCTCGCTGGCGACAATCGCCCGGAACTCAACAATGATGGAGCCAATCAGTACATCCAGTGCGTCAGTATCTTCGACGCTGCCCTGAGTGACTTCGGCGCCCAAAGCAGCACGCTGCTGACGTTCCAGTTCCCGGATACGCTGCAGCGATGCTTCAATCTGGTTTTCTTTATTTCGCACTTCCGCCTGATTGGCGTTCTGCCCGAATATCAACTCATCGGTCAACTGCTTGAACAAACGATAAGACACGCTGGACAACACCAGATGTTCGCCCAGCAGATTCTGGGCAACCGTGCTCTGTTCCAGATTCTGGCGCGTAAAATGCGCAGAGATGGTGGTTGCGATCAGGGTAACAATTAATGCACCGGCAAAACTGATGGCAAAAAAATACAGTTTTCTTTTGTACATGACAGAGTGACCCGTAGTGATGTCTCAGGTGATCAGGCCGTACCGCTGTTTGGCTTCAACAAAACGTGACCGCGCATTGCGCCAGACCGGTGGCAATTGAGCGCTGGTCAAAAACTCCAGCAGATGCGGCAACAAGGCGGCGGCAAATTCCTGCGATGCCTCGCGCGGCAACAAGGTGGGCAGATGATCAATCGCCTGCACG
>CANHUF010000233.1 GCA_947463715.1 Sphingobacteriales bacterium | reverse complement strand
TCATATGCCCTGCTTCATAACTGTCAAGTACCATGTGGGTTAGTCCGGATGCACCCATTTTTCCACCTGTGGCATCCCTGTACATGTCGAGGTAGGTGTTGATATATTTCCTAACCGCTTCTTTATCCAGCTTGTCTACTTCAAGTCCCGTTGCTTCAGGTGATGCCGGGTGATTTTCCCTTCCGGTAAGTGAATAACCCAGCCTAAGGATGGCCCATCTGCCAGCAGGTGCATTCCATTGCAGGATTCCGTTTTTATCCATGAATGCGCTGACATCCACCACATCTTTTGTGGTGATGGCGTCTGCTGCAGTCAGGTATTTTTCCAATGGTTTTTCTTTCCAGGGATCGAACCCTGCCTTGTCTGCAAATTCGCTGATCCTGGATGTGTTGTGCAGCACGAATTCAGCTACATCAACACCCTCCGGCTTGGTGGCTGCGCCCATGCCGAACATGGATAGCATGGCATTGGCAGGTGCCAGAAAAGGCTTGTAAACTAGTCTCCAGTATTTTGCGGTGGTTGGCTCAAAACTAACAGTATTCATCGGCACAATACTGCCGCTGACAGTTGTAATGGTTTTGAAATGGATACCATCATCACTTACCTGCAGACTGCGGTTTTTGGGACCACCATTAAAATCTTCCAATGGAATATGATGTGCACCGGAGATTGTCATGGCCATAAAGGTAACCGGCGTGCTAAAGCTGTACTGTATCCACATATCCTCTTCCAGTGATTTCACAGGAAGGTGGGCCGTTTTGGAGATGTCACCATCGGTGAGTTGTGAAAGACTGAAGTTTCCGCCACTTGAACTCAAGGAAGCTTGAAGTTCTTCCAGCGTTTTTTCCTGATCTGGTATTCGATACGCTACTACTGCAGCATCTGCATAAAACTGCGGTTTAGCTTTTGTTTTAGCATCCTGAAATCCACCACCAGACAAAGCCTGGTTTTGCATTTTTCCTGTAACAGCTGAAGGCTGGGGGAGTTGTATTTTGATCGATTCACCACCCCTGATGATTGTTTCTGTCCATACATATTTTTTCATCCCGTCTGCTGCTTCCACCCATGGACCACCTGTCACACTCCATCCCGGTGATCCGGCGATGGCCATTTCCAGCTTTTTCTCCGACGCCAGTTCTGTGGTATACCGAAAGGCATCTTTCCAGGCAGGAGTCATATACACCAGTTTTTCTTTCACCACCTGCGGGGTGAAGAGGCTGGCGTCGAAATTCTGAAATCCACCGATACCCGATTTCTCCATCCATTCCAGATCCTTGCGAATTCCTTCTTTGGAGATATTGCCATTCATCCAGTGCCACCAGACCCTTGGTCTTGCTGCCTGTGGCGGGTTCAGGAATTCAGCTTGCAGCTTATTGGAAGTTGTTTGCGCTGAAATGTTGAATGATAAAGGCAACAAAAGAGAGAAAAGCAATTTTTTCATTGGTGGTTGATTGGGGTAAATGCTTAGAGTAATATATAACTTTGCCAGCAATGGAAAAAATGAATATGATGAGCGGATTACAGTCTCAACCTGTCTTTTCAGATGCTGCTATTTCGCTTGCAGGCGTTTCCGACAGCGAACTACTTTTAACACTTGTCAACAGCTCTTACAGGGGAGAAAGTTCCAGGAGGGGGTGGACAACCGAAGCGGACCTGATAGCTGGTGAAGTCAGAATCAGTGAATCGGCACTAAAGGAAGTACTTGAGCTCAAAGGCAGTGTGGTTCTGGTTTACAGGGAAGCCGAAACGCTGGTGGGTTGTGTCAACCTGCAACACAAAGGCGATTACCTCTACCTGGGTATGTTTTCGGTTTTACCCGAAAAACAAAACGCTGGCATCGGAAGAAAACTCCTCCAGGCAGCTGAAGAGCTGGCCCATCAATGGAACCTGGATGCAATCAGGATGAGTGTAATTTCTGTAAGGTCTGAACTGATTGCCTGGTATAAACGGAATGGCTATGCAGATACAGGTGAAAGAATACCATTTCAGGAAGACGGGATGAGTGGTAAGCATCTCCGGGAATTGGAGTTTATGATTTTGGAGAAAAAACTGCAGCAGGGTAAAAAAATACTCATCACTGGTGCAACCGGTATGATAGGGGGTATCATACTCGACAGGTGTCTGTCTCATCCGGATATAAGTGAAGTGGTTTCACTGGTTCGTAAAGCTTCGGGTGTCACGCATAATAAGTTACATGAAATTGTTGTGAGCAACTTTTCAGCTCTTGAAGATCTTCCTGAAGTATACAGGCAAATCGATATCGTTTATTACTGTCAGGGTGTTTATACTGGTGCTGTTCCTGCAGATGAATTTCACAGAATTACGGTAGACTATCCAGTCGCAGTAGCCGGAATGGTTCAGAAGTATAGTCCGCAAGCCCGTTTTTGTTTGTTGAGCGGACAAGGAGCAGATAGAACGGAAACAAGCAGGATGATGTTTGCCCGCGATAAGGGAATCGTTGAGAACAAGCTAGCTTCAATGGGTTTCAGCTCCTTTCATGCCTTTAGACCGGCATACATTTATCCGGTGACTCCCAGGAAAGAACCCAATCTGATGTACAGGGTTTCACGCATCATTTATCCCGTTATCAGGATGCTTGGTCCGAAATTGAGTATCAGGTCTACAGCATTGGCAGAAGCCATGTTCCTTGTAGGCTTGAACGGACATAAGAAAGAAATTTTTGAAAACGAAGACATCCTGCAGGTCTCCTCATAAGGTTAAAAAAAAGAGGCCGTCTCAGAAATAAAATTCTGAGGCGGTTTTTTATTTTTGGTATGTCCAAAAAATCTTGGATTCTGTGTTCCGATTATTTATGGATTGTGGGTAGTGTAAAATTGAAAAATGCTTTTTTAGCTCCTTTTAAGCAGCTTTTTTGATTATTTGGCTGCATTTTTTACGAAGGTTATGCGCTAGGACCAATAATCCGGATTCTATAGATACTTTTTCTTTACCCCTAAGCATAAATCGTTTGAAGTGATGGTTGTTTTTTATGTTAGCAAATACTGGTTCTATATCATGACATCTTTTTTTTCGATGCTTAATACCTTGTTCACTTAAAAGATTTTGATTCGCTTTTATCTTATGCTCCTTAAGATTGTGATTAATCTCTATTATTCTACTTCCTTTGGACTTATTACAAACGCCATTTAACGGACAGCTCTCACAGTTAGTGGCTTTATATTGAGTAATCTTTTGCTTAAACCCCGTTGATGTTTTCTTAATATAGGATCCTTTGTTTCGCATATGTTGACCCATCGGACACACATAGTAATCATCCTCTTTGTTGTAATGAAGCTGATCGGCGGAGAAAGGCTTTTTACTTTGAATCGTTTCGTTTTGCTCCCTGTCAAAGTGATTGTATTTTACATAAGCCTCTATATTATTTGATTCCAGATACGCATAGTTCTCTTCGCTTCCATATCCGGCATCTGCAGTTACTATCTCTGGTGTAGTGCCGTATGATTGCTTGTATTCTTCTAAATGTTCTACAAGTGTAGTTGTATCTGTTGGATTATGATGAATGCTGTAATTGGTAACATATTGATTATTACTGCTTACTTGTAAATTATAGCCGGGCTTTAACTGACCATTTTTCATGTGGTCTTCTTTCATACGCATGAAGGTTGCATCAGTATCTGTTTTACTGTAGCTGTTTCTTTTCTCTCCTAATATCTTTTCCTGAACCTCATATCTGTCCAATGCTTTGGGCCACTTCTTTCTTGCATAATTTAGTTTTTGCTTTACATCCTTTGTAACCGGTTTGTCTTTCAACGCTGCGTCAATTTTTTCAATGGTCTCCTTTATTTTTTCACTGTCAATCTTATCAAAACCACTGGGGTCAGTATCATCTAATTCATCTGAAGCAACGCTTTGAGCATACTTCCATAATGCGTCTAGCTGTTGCTTCATTTTTTCCTTATTTGTTTTAATAGAGTTCCCCCATACAAAAGTATAGCGGTTGGCATTAGCTTCTATTTTTGTACCATCCGTATATAATTCTTTTATACTCAGCAAACCTTCAGCTGCCAATAATTGCACCACCTGGGTAAATATCTTTTTTAACGGCTCTTTTAATCTTTCTCCCCTAAAACGGTTGATGGTATTATGATCGGGGGTACTCATACCACTCAACCACATAAAGTGAATATTTTGTTGAACTGCCTCCTCTATTTTACGACTACTATAAATATTGTTGATATAACCATACACCAACACCTTCAATAACATTAATGGATGATAGCTACTGCTGCCGCCAGTCTTATATTGTCTAATTAAAGGCTGAATATCAATCTTATTCAGCACTTCATTTACAACCCTTACCGGATGATTGACTCCAATTAACTCATCCAAACTAGGTGGAAGAAGCATCATCTGAGCTTGATGATACGATTTGAATATAGGTTTTAGTACTGCGCCTTTTGCCATCCATTAATAACAAAACAATTGATATTATGATTATTAAAAACATTACTTTTTAAAAAAAACATAAAAAAGAGGCTGCCCTTTTGAGACAGCCTCCTGCAGTTAGGGTACATATTTATCTGACTTATTGCGTTACGCCTGTATATCCGTCACTCATGGTTTTCATAAAAGCTACTACTGCAGCTTCCTGAGCAGGACTTAATCCAAGATTACCCAAAGCCTCTGTGTCCATTGTTGGACTATATTCCGGTGTACCCCATGGTACACCATTCCAGCCAGCTCCGGGAACATCACGGGTGTTATAGAAATGTACTACTTGTTCCAAGGATGAGAATACACCGTTGTGCATAAACCTTTTTGCTTTGGCAACATTTCT
>CANHUF010000232.1 GCA_947463715.1 Sphingobacteriales bacterium | reverse complement strand
TATGTTTTCCTGGAACTGGTACCTGAGACTGATTGCCCCCAAATCCCACAAACGAAACATTGGGAAAATCATACGAATAAGTATCCTTAGTCTGGGAACTGCAGCCGTTTTCATTGCACTCAAAGTACAGAGTGTACAGGAGTTATGGTACTTTACAAGTGATCTCGTTTTTGTGCTTCTCTTCCCACAATTGGTCATAGCACTTTTTGATAAAAAAGCCAACAGAACTGGATCAATAGTTGCATTTTTGGTATCGCTTATTTTAAGAGCCGGGGATGGAGAAGACTTGTTTGGAATACCTGCTTTTATTGATTACCCCGATTGGTGGCCCGTCCGGACAATCGCCGCAGCAGCAGGAATCATACTTTTACCCTTGATATCGAGAATAGTAAAGGCTAAAAAGCCAACTCCAAATTCCATACCATTGTTATAACGGAATCAAAAAGTAAACCTTACTATTAAGTCATACATTGACTATTTATCAAAAATTAATCCGAAATTTCACCTTCATTTTAGAACAGTCATAATTTAAAAAGATGAAATATTTCAAACTTCTACTCCTATTTATAGGATTATCCGTTACAGGTAATTTAATTGGACAAACATCCAAGGTTGTTGCTGGAATTAACCTTGATAGAGTAAAATTATTGGACAAATATGTTCAATCTGAAATAGACAATGGAAATATTCCCGGTGCTGTAACGATGATTATCCGGAATGGTACAGTCGTTCATCAGAATGCTTTAGGATACAAAAATGTTTCCACAAAAGCTCCCATGACAACCAACGACTTGTTTTACATTCAGTCGATGACTAAGCCCATTATTTCCACGGCATTTATGATGCTCTATGAAGAAGGGTATTTTAAGTTAGATGATCCGGTCTCCAAATACTTACCTGAGTTTAAAAATCTGCGTGTAGTGAGAAGTGTAAATGATGGACCAGATGCGCCCACGGATAGCCTAAAGTCTGAAATAACCATCACCCAATTATTAAGCCATACAGGTGGATTAACACATGGATTAAACCTAAATCCGGTCGATCTCCGTTTCAGAAGGGGTTATTTCAGACCAGAAATCAAAACAATTCAAGAGCGTGTTACTAATATCACCAAATTCCCATTATTAGCGCAACCAGGTACTGCATGGAACTACAGTGCCGGTCCGGATGTTCTTTGCGTATTAATCGAAAAGTTTTCAGGAATGAGCGTGAATGAATTTCTGAAGTCAAGAATCTTTGACCCTTTGGGAATGAAAAACACAGGCTATAACGTACCCAAAACAGAGCAATCCAAAATAGTAGCAGTGCATACAAAGGGTAAAAATGGGACAATTTCAGTAGCTGGTTTTCAACCACCATTTGAAAATGTAACAGTTTGGAGTGGTGTAAATGGTTTGTTCTCTACTGCCGCAGATTATGCTACATTTTGCCAAATGATGATGGCTGGCGGAACATTCAAAGGCAAGCAATATTTGAGTCGCAAAACGATAGAATTAATGACTTCAAATCACTCAGGAGACTTATTCGCTGATCCTGGTACAGAATGGGGACTGGGATTTGCAGTAGTAACAGATGGACCAGCAACAAAAACCACAGCGTCGAAGGGTTTATTTTATTGGGGAGGTGCGAATAATACACACTTTTTTATCGATCCTAAAGAAAAACTCATTGCGTTATTTATGACCCAGGAAAGTAATTTTACATGGGATTACCACAATAGACTACGCCAGCTGGTCTACCAAACAATAGCTGATTGATTCAAATCAAAATGACAAATAGTTTCTTAAACCTTTATGATAGTAATGTAAAACTTACAGAAAGCGATATCGCATTTTCTACGCATTACTTTGAACAAGATTCAGCCTCCAAGAACAGTATTATTGAAGAGGAAAATAAAGTTCCCAGGTATTTGTATTTTGTTACAAAAGGTTTCATGCGTTTGTTTTATTATGATAATAATGGCGACGAAATCACAACACTTATTGTATCACCAAATCAATTTGTCACCTCTTTTACAAATTTTATTCACGAAGTAAAGTCCAATGAAAATTTAGAATGTATTACCAACTGTGAATTTTTTAAAATCGCAAGAAGAAGATTGGTTGAATTGATAGAAAATAATGAAAACTTCAAAAAATTGAGTCTGGTAATTTTTGAACAGTCTCTAACCATAACACAAATAAGAGCAAATGACTTTGCTACGCTTACAGCAGAGTTGAGATACAAAAAATTGGTGGAACAACAACCCGAAATAATACAACATGTTCCAATTCAATACATTGCATCTTACCTAGGTATCAAGCCGCAAAGTTTAAGTAGGATTAGAAAGCAAATAATTAAGTAACAATTGTTAACTGCTACTGGGAACAATATTTCTAATTTGGCATCAGATTTAATCTCCTTAAAATTTGAAATGTCATGTTAGCTTTCATTAAACAGTACCTCATTACCCTTATTTCAGCACTCACAATCATGAGTGCCGCTTATCTCATTTTCTGGATAATATTTGGCAAAAAACTCAGCAACAGAAAAATTCAACTTTCCAAAAGAGCAGGTTGGTCACAAATAAAAGGTGAGTTAGGAGCAACATTCCTTTCATTTATTGGAGGCACATTATTTTCAATTCTTTTACTATCCCTTAATGAGATTGGATTTACACAATTTTACCTAGAAACCGGAAAATTTGGGTTTGGGTATGAAGTTATTACGATTATAGTCATGCTGGTTGTATCTGACACTTGGTTTTACTGGAGTCACCGATCCATGCACCATCCTAGTATTTACAAGTATGTTCATGCCTTACACCATAAGAGCTTGGATGTAAATCCTTACACATCAAGTTCATTTCACATTATAGAGTCATTATGGTTAACATTATGGCTTCTGCCATTGGCACTGGTTATGCCTATTTCTATGACGGTATTAGGCATCATGCAAGTGATTGGAACTTTCAATAATTTAAAATCGCATTTGGGATACGAACTTTTCCCAAAATTTTTCAGCTTACCTCCATTTAATATACTTGTCAATGCCACTAATCATAGCCTGCACCATACCCAATACAATGGTAATTATGGCTTGTTTTTCCGATTTTGGGATATCATTTGTGGCACTGAATTAAATTCAACAGACAGTACATTTACAGAAATTCACCAACGCGAAAATGCAACAATCATTGATAATACAAAATATAGAACATTAATTATTGATAAGTTGGTAAAAGAAACTCCTGAAACTGTTTCTGTTTATTTCAAACCTGAAGAAAAAGCTTTTTACAATTATAAAGCTGGTCAATATCTAACTTTAAAAATAAAAATTGGAAGCAAGACCTATCATCGTTGCTTTTCATTGAGTTCTTCTCCAAATATTGATGATTTTTTAAGAATAACAGTGAAACTCAAAGGCGATGTTTCCCATTTTTTTTATAATAGCGCAAAAATTGGGGACACAGTAGAATCCTTGCTGCCTGTTGGCGATTTTGTATTTATTCCGAATCAATCAGCTGAAAATCACTACGTATTGGTTGCAGGCGGGAGTGGCATTACGCCTTTGTTTAGTATGCTGAATCAAATGCTACAATTTGAACCAAAAAGCAAGGTAACCTTACTATACACAAACAAAAGAGAAGAAAATATCATTTTCAAAAAAGAACTCAATCAATTGTCAGACCAAAATCCACAATTTGAATACATTAATTTTATCTCAGGCAACAAGCGTATTGGAAAAAATGATTTGATTAAAGGGAATAACGCCCATTACTTCATTTGTGGACCAGATTCCTTAAAAAATGGAATAGCGAAAGATCTGAAAAATTTGAACATCTCTAAATCCAACATCCATATTGAGCATTATGCAGATGGCTATAAACCTTGGTTCGGACTTTGGTAATGATAAAACCAAATCTATATAGAACGCCTTTTTAACCCAGCAAGAGAGCAGATTGTTATTAGTCTTTTACTGCTTCCTTAATCTGAGCCAGTATTGCATCAAGTTGCGTTCTGCTTAAATAACTCCCCTTGCGAATCATCCCAAAAATATCCTGGGTGTTATGGATAGATGAAAGTGGATTGGAATTCAAAATCAACAAGTCGGCCTTTTTATCAGCAACTACGGCTCCGTAATCATCGCCTAAACCGAAAAAAGCAGGGCCATTAATGACGGAACATAATAAAGCCTGCTGGGGTGTTAACCCATACTTTACAAACATGGCCAACTCTTCATGTATACCAAGACCCGGATAATTGTAAGAATTGAGATAACCTGCATCAGTCCCGGCCAAAATAGTTACACCGGATTGAAAAAGGAGTGGTAATAAACCTGCAGCAGCTTCAAAATTCTCATGCCTGAATTGTATTGCTGCGGCATTATCATTCGCGGCCCTTTGTATGCGCCAGTTATAGGTTCTTTTTAAAGCAGGACCCAGATACTGTAGGTAAATGTCTTTTGAAAAATCAAACTGATCTAAATATGTCGTTTTGAAACTACCATTGATAGTTGGAACAACCGCTGTCCCAAATTTTACCAGCGTCTTGAATTTACGGATTGCTGAATCCCTGTTAAATGTACTCAAATACAATTCACTGGCCTCTCTGCTATTTATTTTACCTTGGGCTCTCAATTGGGTGATACTATCCTCTTTTGCTGAAGCAGCTCTCTGTAAATAACCAATATGTTCAATAGCAGATAAACCGGCTTTTGCAAATGTCGCCACATTCTTAGTAGCGGGAATATGTCCGGTTACTTTCCATCCTTTTTTTCTAGCTGCAATAATACTTTTCAAAAACAAATCCGGATCCAGTGTAT
>CANHUF010000231.1 GCA_947463715.1 Sphingobacteriales bacterium | reverse complement strand
CCAGTTTTTGTACCCGCTTCAACCCTGTTGTCCAGGGAATTTGCGTAGTTGAGACCAATGCGTTTTTGGACAGTTTCCAATCGAAACCATCAGCAGATTCAAACAAAGCAAGACTGGTTCCGGCATTGGTAAACACACCCTGCATATCTTTTACAATCGCCCAGTATTTACCATGCTGCGCCCAGATATAAGGATCTTCGGCAGCGAATTTCACTGAATCCTTGATAAAGATTTTGTGGGGTGTTTTAACAAAGGGGCCTTCTGGCTTATCGGCAATGGCTGCACCATGTGTAACAATACCTCCAAAAGGCTCAGGACCTTTGCTGACACCTTTGTAAATCATCTGGTATTTACCATCCAGTCGCTTCATGACCGATGGATTAGAAGCGATGACATGATCGAATCCATTTGTTGTGGTATCAACCAATGGCGTTGCGGAACGCGTCCATGGTCCACGTGGACTTTTAGACGTAGCCAGTCCGATGCGCTGGTGATTGCGGTGGTTCCACCACTCTCCGTTCCCATAATTACCCATGTAATAGAGGTAATAAGTATCCCCGAATTTATGGATGGTGGGATTGTGCGTTACATCTGCATCCCAGAATTTTTTGTCGCGGCTGGGCAATACAACATTGAGGTGTGAATATGGACCACCTGGTGCATCTGCTACTGCAACAGCCACTTCGCTGTGTGTAGCCCATGCCTGGTGTCCGAGTCTTCTTGGCCACCTGCTGTAAAAAAGATAATACTTGTCATCATCCCCCTTAACCATACTTCCACACCAGACCATGAAGCTATCGAGTCTGAATTTCGCATTGACATCAACCCTACCTATGCGTTTTGAAAAATCCAGATCCTGGGCCTGAATGATAAAAACGAATGAGATGGAAGCAGTTAATGCTATTAATTTTTTATTCATCTTAAACTCTCTGTTTCATTACTTGTAAGAAAGGATTGCCATAAAGGACTGATTATTTGAAAACTACGCTGGTCTCTTTTCTGAAACCCCAATACCCATATCCCAGCATTATTTCTTGCCCTTTTACAGGGGTCAGCAATGCCCGGAAAACGCCAGAATCAGGTGCTGTTTCTGTAAGCTCTATGCGTTCTGTTTTATCGCCTTCAGCTATTTTTTCTACCCATGCCTTTTCCTTTTGGGATGGATTCAGGTTGAGTGGTGCACGGAGTTCAACATAAGCCTTTTTATTGCCGGATATTTTGGAAATCTTTTTGGATGAAGCATCTACCACATGCAGTGTTATGCTGTGCAATGTTGAAAAGGTAAGGGTAGATAACCATCCCCGGTTTGAAGTGGCCCAACCTTCAGTGGCATAAGCATCCTGACCTATGTGATCACCTGTATTGTCTGCTCCTTGCTGATTCAACACTTCTCCATATCGTGGGAAGTCTTTATCAAGGGGGGTGCCATCCAGCGTTCCTCTCACCAGTCCAAGCATTCCATATCCATTGGGATGCGACTTAGGCCATCCTACTTCAACATCATTCCAATAGCCATTGATAGCCAGTCGCTCTTTGCTTTTATTGCTGAAGTGAGCCCCCAAAGGATTCAGTCCGAATGTAAAGTTAACCTGAGACCATGCAAAGGGTCTTGCTTCAGGCCTGTTCAACACATGTGCTGCTGCAAAAAGACTGCCACCGAGTGCAGGTGCACCGCCAAGCTCCTTGGTTTTGGGATGTGCCCATTCTGTATCACTGTGAACCCTGTAGTGCCAAGGGTTAGCCGACTTAGACAGGATATGGTCCATCCATGCATTCAACTTTTCCTTTGCACCAACTGGTGCTTTTTCAGGAACAGTCATGAGGTAAAAGGCCAGCGCCTGGGGTGTGATGTGTTCTGCATTTCTGATCCACCACATGTGACGGATGTTGTTAAAATCCCAGTTCTTAACTATGTCTTCTACACCATCATTTGCCCATTTCAAAAATTTTTCCGGCTGTCCATCCTTTTCATTCAGCTCAGTCAGGTACATGAATAAATTACTGAAAACAGACTGTCCGAATGCATTACCCATTTCATTGAATTCCTGGTATCCTGCATCAACCCATTTGTTACTATATGTCCAATAACGCACCACCTTATGGCGGTCATAAGCTATCCATTTATCCAGACAAACCTGCCGGTATTTTCTGTACTTCTCTTCTGGCAGATAAGGCTTGAGAAAACTGTGATAAGCTGCACAAACAGCTGCCAGTTGATCAAGGGTATTCCAGTAATCGTAGTTCATTTTGGGGGTACCTTCATAGCCAAGCCAGCCATGTCTGTTGCCAACAGGACCATTATACGCATGGTGATTGTATGCGAACTCTGCATGCCATAATATCAAAGCAATCAAATCTGGAATAGAATCCTTCCCCAGCTCGTTTTTCCAGTTATCAAATAGCGCAGGATTACTTGCATAAAACATGGTTTCAAAAACAGTTTCCAGTCCGTATGCACCCACATCTCTTGACGGACCACCTCCATAAACTTTGGCTTCATTGGAATGTAGCGGATCAGTAGAACCACGCACATCCACAAAAAAATCATAAGCCATTTTGGAAGACACAAGCTCCTGATAAAAGAGCTTGATCTTGAATGGCACAGAATTCTCCAAGCCCTTTACTACAGCAATATATTCATCCGTTGATACAACCGGATTGAAAGTGGTAAAATCACCAGCATATTGCTTTATCTCACCCGTATAAACAGGTTTGCCGGTCTGAACCGATTGAATTTGGAAAGATTGTCCATCAGGAATCCCCCATGCTACCAGGCGCTTTGATTCATAGAGGTTATATCCTGCCTGGTTTACAAGTACACGTTTGATTGCACCAGGCTGAGCCATTGTTTGTACAGAGAAGACCAACAGCAGGATTGTAAGCGCTTTGGTGATGTTTGATGTACGCCAGATAAACAAGGCCAGTCCCACAATTACAAGGCCAACAGTTATTACAATGCCCACAGATTTTTCAGACAACATGCCCAGGATTGCTATACCTGTACCAACAACAGCCATTGCCAAAGCAATTACCCTGATACCAAAATTATTCTGACGCGATGATTCAAGCGCGTCCTCGTTTGATACTTCAATTATACTATCCTGCGTTTTCACAAGAGCAGGGAAAGATGCCTGTATTCCTTTCATGCGGTAATAGATTTCAAAAGCCAGCAATGATATCAATGGAATGGATTGTCCGATTACTGTTTCCATGGTCCTTGACAATTTAAACCCAAGCAGTGATGGTGCAAACATTTTTAAAAAGAGGTTTATTGAAAGTGTGATAAGGGTTACAGTAACGACAGAAAATGCAGACTGCCTTGAAGAGAAAAGACTCCAGATAATAGGCGCAAACAATGCACCACCGGCAATAGATGCAATACTCAATACAAAATCAACGATGCCGCCGATACGCGGTATAAACAAGGCAATCACTACTGTTCCTGCACCAAACAACAAAGTGAAAATTCTTGCTACAAAAATCTGTTCTTTTTCGCTGGCAGATTTACGGATCAGGTTTTTATATAAATCGGTAGCAAATACTGTTGCGGCAAGATTTATGGTTGTATTAACCTTGCTCGAGGTTGCAGATATCATTCCCGCTAATACCAATCCAATTAAACCGGCAGGAAGGATTTGCTGACAAAGCATCATGTAAGCGCCTTCAGAACCTAACCCAACCAAATCCGGATTCATAATCCTGTAAACCATAGGAGGAATCATCCATATAAAGGGACTAACCAGGTAAAGTATGGTAAAGAGGTATGCCACTTTTTTTGAACTCTTTTCATCCTTTACACTTGTATACCGCTGCACATAGCTCCAGTTACCGCCGATATAAACTGTCTGATACACAATGAATGCCAGCATGAAAGGAAAAGTGTACTCACTGTTAAATGGCTTAAAAAAACCTTCCGGTGCATTATTCAATAAGTTTACAGGGCCCCCAATCTGGTCAAATGCGATGGGTATAACGATGAGCACAGAAGCAGTCAGGATCAAAAACTGCACCACATCAGTAACCAGCACCGCCCATAAGCCACCTGCAGCCGTATAAAGAACAATTATGCATCCGATTATAATGATACAGGTATTTAATGAATAAGGAGTAGCTACCTGAACCATTTTGCCAACAGGATATAATACAGAAGCTGTTGTAAAAAGACTCAAAAGCAGAACCATGTAGGTATAGAACTGCTGTGTTTTAAAATTGAATCTTTTCCCAATGTATTCAGCAGCTGTTTTAACACCAGTTTTCTTCCATTTTCTCGCTATGAATATTGCCACAAACAATCCACTTATTGCCATGGTAAGCTGGATTGTGTTGGCAACTATGCCCGACTTATATGCAATGGAACCCCACACAACAAATGTACCTGCAGAAAAATAACTGATGAACAGAGAAAGTCCGTTTATCCACCAGGGTGTAGCGCCCCCCGCTTCAAAAAAAGCCTGACTATTTTTACTGCCAACTTTGGTAAAAGCCAATCCTATTGCAAAAATCAGTAACGCAAAAACTACCAGCACGATAAAGTCTAATTGCACCATGATCTTCTATTTTGTGTTGTAACAACGGATGGCAAAAACTGCAGCAGGAGTATCTGCAGATGGATGATCGAAGTGAAAACGCAGTTTGCTGGTTTGCAATTCAGCAGAAAGTCTATATCTCCTGACGGTTTGGTGATTGTCCGTTTCCGACCAGATAAGCTTATCCTGATCATCATAAACACTGAATTTTTTTACACAAAAAGGCATGATGTTTTCAGGATGCCCCATCAGCACCGATTCCATGGGATGATCAAAATCTGT
>CANHUF010000230.1 GCA_947463715.1 Sphingobacteriales bacterium | reverse complement strand
GAATTCCCTCACCATGACCGCCGAAGAGCTGCGTGAAGAACTGGAAAAAAAGACCCCGTATGTAGTCCGTATAAAAATGCCTGCAGGCAGAGAAATATTGCTGAATGACATGATTAGAGGCGAAGTACGCTTTCAGACAGACCAGGTAGATGACAAAGTATTACTCAAGGCAGACGGAATGCCTACCTATCACCTTGCTGTAGTAGCAGACGACTATGCCATGCAGATCACCCATGCTTTTCGCGGTGAGGAATGGTTGCCCTCTGCACCAGTACATGTGATGCTCTGGGAATACCTGGGCTGGAAGGAAAAAATGCCAGAATGGGCCCATTTGCCATTGATATTGAAACCTGACGGACAGGGCAAACTGAGTAAAAGAGATGGTGACAGGCTGGGTTTCCCCGTATTTGCAATGGATTGGCAGGATCCGAAAAGTGGAGATATAGCCAAAGGCTTCAAAGAAATGGGTTTTCTGCCTGAAGCATTTGTAAACATGCTTGCCATGCTGGGCTGGAATGATGGCAGTGGTGAAGAAATCTTTACCCTTGCAGAACTGGCAGAGAGATTCAGTATTGAAAGAATTCAAAAAGCAGGAGCAAAATTCGACTTTGAGAAAGCCAAATGGTTCAATCAGGAATGGATTAAAAAATCTACTGTTGAAACGCTGCTACCCCTTGTTAGGACAACCTTGCAGGAAAATGGCATAGAAGCAGCGGAAGAAATGCTCGGAACCATCATCCCTATGGTTAAAGACAGGTGTCAGTTGCTTAATGATTTTGTGCAGCAATCAGCTTATTTCTTTCAGGACCCGCCGAAGCCTGAACTTGAACTCATCAAGCCCAAATGGGACAGTAATAAAACTGCTTTTTTTGAAGGGTGGCTGGAAAAAAAACAGGATACATATTCTGATAACGCGGCAGCACTGGAAGCTGAGTTCAAGGAAATGGCATCCGCAGCACAACTTAAAGTCGGAGAGCTTCAACTACCTCTCAGAATCATGCTTGTAGGTGGCAAATTTGGTCCACCTGTTTTTGAAATCATATCATTGATTGGCATGGAAGCAACCCGGAGAAGGGTAAAAAAAGCACTTAGCGGATTAGCCTGAATACCTGAATATGAATGAAAAAAATATCCAAAGGCCCGTTCGGGTACTGATTGCGAAAGTTGGACTGGACGGGCATGACCGTGGAGCCCGGGTGATTGCAACAGCGTTAAGGGACCTGGGCATGGAAGTGATTTATACCGGGCTCCGACAAACCCCCGAAATGGTTGTACAGACTGCATTGCAGGAGGATGTTGATGTCATCGGTATAAGTATTTTATCAGGAGCGCACATGACCGTCTTCCCGAGAATAATGGAATTGATGAAGCAGAACCAGCTGAATGATGTGTTACTTACCGGGGGGGGTATCATACCAGAAAAAGAAAGACTACAGCTTGAGGCAAATGGTGCAGGAAAGTTATTTGCACCAGGAACAACAACAAGTGAAATAGGAACTTATATTACCAACTGGGTAAAAGATAATCGTCCGTTTTAATTTATCCCTTTTACACCCAATAGCATTGGCAGTAAAGATGAACATTTATTAACTTTGCATTTCAAATTTTCAATATGGAATACAGGATCGAGAAAGATACAATGGGAGAAGTAAAAGTGCCTGCAAATGCCTATTACGGAGCTCAAACCCAGAGAAGCATTGAGAATTTCAAGATTGCGCAGGATATCAACAGGATGCCTAAAGAGATTATCCGTGCATTTGCATACCTCAAACATGCGGCCGCTCTCACCAATATGGAAGCCGGAGTGCTTTCAGAAGATAAAGCCAAATCCATAGCACTGGTATGCAATGAAATCCTGGAAGGTAAACTTGACGACTATTTTCCACTTGTTGTATGGCAGACAGGAAGCGGAACACAGAGTAATATGAATGTCAATGAAGTGATTGCCTACAGAGGTCATGTGCTCAATGGAGGCTCACTTGCAGACAAGGAGAAAACCCTGCATCCCAATGATGACGTGAACAAGTCTCAGTCATCCAACGACACCTTCCCTACTGCCATGCATATTGCAGCATACAAGCTGCTGATTGAAAACACCATTCCGGGTATTGAAAAACTCAGGGATACCCTTGCAGCGAAGAGTAAATCATTTATGCATGTTGTCAAGATTGGCAGAACACATTTCATGGATGCTACACCATTGACACTGGGTCAGGAGTTTAGTGGCTATGTATCCCAGCTCAACCACGGTTTAAAAGCTATCCATAACAGCCTAAGCCACCTGTCTGAACTGGCACTAGGAGGCACTGCTGTAGGAACAGGCATCAATACACCCGAAAATTATGCGGAAAATGTAGCGAAGCATATTGCTGATCTTACAGGGTTGCCATTTGTTTCTGCAGAAAATAAATTTGAAGCCCTTGCAGCCCATGACGCCATTGTAGAGGCACATGGCGCACTGAAAACAGTAGCTGTGAGTCTGATGAAAATAGCCAACGATATCCGCATGCTTTCATCCGGACCCAGAAGTGGCATTGGTGAAATTTTTATTCCCGATAATGAACCAGGCTCATCAATCATGCCAGGAAAAGTAAATCCTACACAATGTGAGGCACTGACCATGATTGCAGCCCAGGTACTGGGTAACGATGTGGCCATCAATATAGGGGGCGCAACCGGACATTTTGAGCTGAATGTTTTCAAGCCCATGATGATTTACAATTTCCTCCACAGCGCCAGACTGATTGGAGAGGGTTGCGTGAGTTTCAATGACAAATGCGCAGCAGGCATTGAACCCCTGTATGAAAACATTGAGAAGCACCTCAATAACTCACTCATGCTGGTAACAGCCCTGAATACAAAAATCGGATATTATAAATCAGCTGAAATTGCCCAGAAAGCACACAAAGAGGGAACAACATTAAAAGCTATGGCAGTCAAACTCGGTTACCTGACCGAAGAAGAGTTTGATGCATGGGTAATTCCTGGTGATATGGTTGGTAAACTGAGTTAAACTAACCCAGGTCTATCTCTGTGTTGTCTCCAATATTCAGGGTTCGGGTCTCCCCCTTGATTTCAGTATCAGACCCAATCAAAGAATCGTTGAGTACCACGTCATAGAGCTTAGAAAAAGAGCCTACGATAGAATCCTTTACGATAGAATATTGAATCAGTGTTTGCTCTCCAATGGTTACATTAGGACCTATTATGGCATTACTTATCTGACAACCAGGAGCAATTCTTACTGGCGGAACAATGATTGTATTTTCAAAGTTTTCCTGTCCGCTCACTTCACTCCCCCATTTCCTGAGCAGGGTTGCATTGCTCTCAAGCAGGGTTTCCTTTTTGCCGCAATCGAACCAGTTGGTCACTTTTAGCGAGCTGAAACGCTCTCCAGATGCAATCATACAATCCAGCGCCGGAGTCAGTCCCATCTCATCATCTTCACTGCCGCAAACCTTCATGACCTGTTCGAGACACCTGAACATCATATCAGAATCAGCAATTTTATAGATGCCTACAAGTGCATTGTTTGTTCTTGGAATCTGTGGTTTCTCAATAACCCGGGTAACGGCACCTGTTTCATCAGTCTCTGCAACACCAAACTCCCTCGGATCATCTACTTTCTTGATACAAAGCACAGATCCTGGTCTGGACATCATTTCTGCAACGTTGTATTCACAGATGGTATCCCCCAGCGTGATAATCAGCTCGTCATGTTGCACGGCATCTTTACAGAGATAAACTGCGTGACCAAGTCCCTTCCGCTCATTCTGGTGAATGATGGTGATATTGAGGTGAGGATAATTGGTTTTAGCATAATCCATTATCTTATCTCCCAGATAACCAACCACCAGGATAAATTCAGTTACCCCAGCTTCCGCCAATTGCTCTATGATATAACTCAGTACTGTTTTCCCGGCCACAGGAATCAAAGCTTTGGGTTGAGTATATGTATGTGGCCTGAGTTTTGTACCCGCACCTGCAACTGGTATAATCGCTTTCATGATTTTAGTTTTTGCTTAACGCTGACTGGCAATGAGCAGGTTAAGGTCGGTGTATTTCAGGTTAAAACGCTGACTGAGATGAAAATTAGTCAGTGACCCCTTGAAAAGGTAAATACCATTGCGGATATTCAGCTGATGCCAAACGAGTTTTTCCAAACCTCCTTCATCTCCGATTGTCATCAGCAAGGGCATTAAAACATTGCTGATTGCCTGTGAAGCAGTTCTGGCAAAACCAGAAGGAATATTGGGAACACCGTAATGAATAACCCCATATTTGGTAACAACAGGTTTATCATGAGAAGTTACTTCAGCTGTTTCAAAACATCCACCCCTGTCAATACTTACATCCACAATCACACTACCCGGCCTCATTTGTGAAACCATTTCTTCAGTAACAACAACAGGTGTTCTGCCGGTATGTGAAGTGAGTGCTCCTACCGCCACATCACAAGATTTAAGTTGTTTTGCAAGTATTTTAGGCTCCAGCACAGAAGTCCACAGACGCACTCCGATATTGTTCTGCAGCCGCTTTAATTTGTAGATATTGTTATCGAATACTTTCACACTGGCCCCCATGGCGAGGGCAGTTCTGGCAGCATATTCTCCCACAATACCCGCACCTATGATGATGACTTTGGTCGGCGGAATACCGGATATGCCTCCCAGCAACATCCCTTTGCCATTATTGGCGCTGCTGAGGTACTGACCGGCTATCAGCATGACCGAACTACCGGCAATTTCACTCATACTCCTCACAATAGGATTGTGACCAGACTCATCCTTCAGGTTTTCGAAGGATAAGGCTG
>CANHUF010000229.1 GCA_947463715.1 Sphingobacteriales bacterium | reverse complement strand
GGTTAAACTCTCTGCCCAAAAGTGGCAGCTGGCTGAACACAGTAAAAGTTGTGCTTGGGTTCATTGAACTGGCACTGGCGCTGAAATTCTTGTCCAATGCAGACCTTGTTGCGCATTGGGGTCTCATCAAAAGAGAAGTATTTTTCGGTATCTGGATAGTAATTTTCTTAGGACTGGCATCATACCTCATGGGCTGGATCAGGTTCCCGCATGATGATCGTGATCAGAAAATCTCCATGCCAAGAAAAATTATCGCATTGTTGGTATTTGCTTTCACCATATACATTGCTCCGGGTGTCAGCAATACAAAAGCAGCCCATATCAGCCTGGTAAGCGGATTCCCACCCCCGGTTTGTTACAGTGTTTATAAAAATCCGGTCAATTGTGATGAGCCATTAACAGATTATGAAGAAGCCCTGAAAATGGCCCGTGAACAAAATAAACCGATTCTGATTGACTTTACAGGGTGGGCTTGTGTCAATTGCCGGAAAATGGAAGAAAATGTGTGGACAAAACAAGAAGTGCAGGAACTGATGAACGATTATATCCTTGTTTCTTTATATGTAGACGACAAAGCATTACTGCCAGCAACAGCACAACAGGTGTATACTACCAAAGCAGGATCAACAGTAACCATTAAAACAGTTGGAACCAAATGGAGTCTGTTTCAGACAGAAAATTTCAATGCCACTTCACAACCCTGGTATGTTGCGATATCTCCTGACGAACAGGTTTTGTCAAGACCCGTTGGCTATACGCCTGATGCCAGACAATATGCAGACTGGCTAAAATGTGGTTTGGATGCATTTGAAAAAATTGAATAACTGAAAAGGGAGCAATTGCTCCCTTTTCAGTTATTCAATTTAACCTAAAACTATAATGCTACCTGGTATTCGTTCATCAGCTTGCGGAGGTTGATGAGTCCGTAACGCATCCTTCCCAGCGCTGTATTTATACTGCAGTTTGTCTTATCTGCGATCTCTTTGAAACTCATGTTGGCAAAATGCCTGAGTACAATAACCTCACGCTGGTCTTCCGGCAGCATATCAAGCATCCTGCGAACATTTTCATGACTTTGGTCGCGCATGATCCTGGATTCTGCACCCTCTTCAGTGATATTCATGTTCTCAAACATATCATACTCTTCGCTTTTGTTAAGCACCACTGGTGTACGCTTAACCTTGCGGAAATGATCTACACACAGGTTGTGTGCAATACGCAATGCCCATGGCAAAAATTTGCCTTCGTCTGTATAATTTCCACTTCTGAACGTGTCAATGATTTTGATGAATACATCTTGGAAAACATCTTCAGCCAGATTCCTGTCTTTCACCAGGATAACTATTGAAGTAAAAATTCTTTCCTTGTGCCTGTTAACAAGATCTTCAAGTGCCCTTGAATCTCCATTGATGAAAAGTTGAATCAGTTGGTTGTCTGTGATGCTGCTACTTGGCCTCATAAGATGGTTTTTAGAATGGTTGGATTTTCCGTTTTTCGTGCTATCGTTTCAGCGATATCACAGACCAAAACTATAATTCTCATGAGGCAGGCAAAATATTTAGGAGCCTATTTTTTGTGATTACGTATTTTTTTGTAACGCCCTTCAGCATTAGTTTGTCAACGGTTTGTTAACGCCTACGTAAAAATACGTATCGCCCTAAAACCCGCATTAATACTATATTTGCATCACATTATGCCAAAACCTGCATCTACAAAGGATATCAAAGGATTAAAGAAAAATCAGGATGACAATGCGCCGATTTTCATTCAGGGAGCGCGTATGCATAATCTACGAAACGTATTCGTAAAAATACCAAGGGGATCCCTCACTGTGGTTACGGGAGTTTCCGGTTCCGGAAAATCATCTCTGACCATAGATACACTGTTTGCAGAGGGTCAAAGACGCTATGCAGAGAGTTTAAGTGCCTATGCAAGACAGTTTTTAATGCGTATGGACAAGCCAGAAGTTGATCATATTTCTGGTCTTTGTCCTGCTGTTGCCATTGAACAAAAAGTCATTACCAGAACTCCCCGTTCAACAGTAGGTAGTATGACTGAAATATATGATTACCTGCGTCTGCTCTTTGCACGCATTGGTAAAACCATTTCACCCATCTCCGGAAAGGAAGTAAAGAAAGATGACGTACAGGATGTTTTCAACTTCATGAAGTCTTGTAAGGCAGGAGACAGGTTATATATCTTATCTGGATTTGAGATCAATCCGAACAGAAGCCTGCACGAAGAGTTAGGCATTTTAATGCAAAAAGGATTTTCCAGGCTTTTCAACAACAAAACCAAAGAAACC
Organism: Sphingobacteriales bacterium; assembly: GCA_947463715.1. Lineage (GTDB taxonomy): Bacteria > Bacteroidota > Bacteroidia > Chitinophagales > Chitinophagaceae > Pollutibacter. Next base: position 2,529 of record CANHUF010000229.1, on the reverse strand, counting down.
CTGCAAATTGAAGACCTCCTGCAGGATCCGATGTGGCAAACGACTCCTGAAATTTATTTACTCATAGACAGACTGGTTGCACGTGATTTTGACGAAGATGAAACAAACAGGATCAATGATTCAATCGGACTTGGTTTTTATGAAGGTGAAGGATCTATATATATTAAGGTCAATGACAATCATCCTGAACGCTTTTCAAATAAATTCGAAATGGATGGTATGCGATTCGAAGAACCCGTTCCGAATCTCTTCTCATTCAATAATCCCTATGGAGCCTGTCCGGTTTGTGAAGGATATTCTCAGATCCTCGGCATAGATCCTGATCTTGTTATCCCGGATCACCGTCTTTCGGTCTATGAGGGGGCAGTTGCACCCTGGAAAGGAGAAAAAATGAACTGGTGGCGGGAACAGTTTATCAAGGGCGCGAAACAGGCCGAGTTCCCTGTACACCGTCCGTATGCCGAACTGACTGCTGCTGAACGTGAGCTGCTATGGAAAGGTCACAAACACGCACTTGGCATCAATGCTTTTTTTAAAGACATCGAAGACAACCTCTATAAAGTTCAGTTCAGGGTTTTATTATCCAGGTACAGGGGAAGAACAACCTGCACAACCTGCGGTGGCTACAGGATAAGACAGGAAGCCATGTATGTTAAGATAAACGAGAGACATATTGGAGAGCTTTGTCGCATGCCTGTAAGAGATCTCGCAGTATGGTTTGAAAGCCTTTCCTTATCGGATTTTCAGCAGACTGTTGCCAAAAGGATTCTGCTCGAAATCAATCAGCGGCTGGAAACCATGCTTGCAGTGGGTCTTGGCTACCTTACACTAGACAGGCTGGCAAACAGCCTCAGCGGCGGAGAAAGTCAGCGTATTCAACTAACGAGATGTCTGGGTAGTAACCTCACCAATTCTCTTTATATTCTTGACGAACCATCGATTGGCCTGCACAGCCGCGATACGGCAAGACTGATTCAGGTGCTGAAAAACCTTCGGGACCTTGGAAATACAGTAGTTGTAGTGGAACACGATGAATTGATGATGCGGGAAGCAGATCACATCATTGATATGGGTCCGCTTGCCAGTCACCTTGGCGGTGAAGTAGTGGCCGAAGGCGACTTCAAAACCATTTTGAAATCCGGGACCAGCCTGACTGGAGCCTACCTGCGTGGCGACATGAAAATACCCATTCCTGAAAATGTACGCACAGCTAAGGCATTTATCGGGATTGAAGGTGCCACTGAAAATAACCTCCAGGATGTTGATGTAAAGTTCCCCCTTGGCATTTTCACCGTAGTTAGTGGTGTCAGCGGAAGCGGGAAAACAACCCTCGTCAAAAAAATATTATACCCTGCATTGATCAAACACATTTCAGGGATTGGCGAAAGGCCAGGTAGACACAGGAAAATTACAGGAGACCTGGATCTCATTTCCCAGGTAGAGATGATTGATCAGAATCCTATTGGAAAGTCTTCCAGAAGCAACCCTGTAACCTATATTAAGGCGTGGGATGCCGTGAGAGATCTCTATTCATCACAACAACTCAGTAAAATAAGGGGTTTTCAACCCAAACACTTCTCATTTAATGTAGATGGCGGAAGATGCGATACCTGCAAAGGCGAGGGTGAACAGACCGTTGAAATGCAGTTTCTGGCTGATGTTCACCTTACCTGTGAAAGCTGTAAGGGCAAAAAATTCAAAGACGAAGTCCTGGAAGTAACCTATAAGGGGAAAAATATCCACGATATTCTGGAAATGAGTGTGGATGAGGCCATGGAGTTCTTTTCCGGCGAAAAGGACATCAGCAACAAGCTCAGACCACTCAGTGATGTAGGGCTGGGTTATATTAAACTCGGACAATCCAGCGGCACACTTTCAGGTGGTGAAGCACAGCGTGTAAAACTGGCCAGCTTTTTGGGGCGTGGCAGGGGTCATCAGGATAAAATCATGTTTATTTTTGATGAGCCAACCACTGGTTTGCACTTCCATGACATCAGAAAACTGCTTGATTCCTTCAATGCCCTAATTGACCAGGGACATACCATCATTGTAATTGAACACAATACAGATGTTATCAAAGCAGCCGATTGGATAATTGAACTCGGTCCCGAGGCCGGAGATGGAGGTGGGTCATTGGTTTATGAAGGAGTGCCTTCAAAACTCAAAAAAAGTAAAATTAGCAGAACAGCGGCTTTTCTTTGAGTCAGAGAGCTGTTCAATAATTTATTTTGATTAAATTACATCAAGCAAAAAAATAGCCATATGTATCAATCCAGAAGAAATTTCATACGCAACAGCGCTTTGACTGCTGCGGGGATCTCGATTTTTAAATCAGACCTGTTTGCAGCTACTGCCAAAAAAGGAGAACTAACCGGTATCCAACTTTATTCCATCAGAACAGATATGTCACAGGACCCGCTGGGTACTTTGCAAAAGCTGTCTGCCATGGGATACAAGCATGTTGAACATGCCAATTATATCAACCGTAAATTTTACGGCTGGTCTGCAACGGAATTCAAGAAAATCCTC
>CANHUF010000228.1 GCA_947463715.1 Sphingobacteriales bacterium | reverse complement strand
GCAGATATCAATGCTGCTTAGGCCTTCTGCAGCAAGGTAGTAGGTTGGCATATTGTTGATCGCGGCATGATGCAACTGGATGACGATATAAATGCCGGGGTGCTGTACCCATCTGCTGGGGATACATCAGTGTTTATGATGTTGATGCCGGGAGAGTTGTCTGGACAGTTTTAGTTTGATACAAGAAAGCAGTCCCATGGTGATTTTCTCTTTGAATTCAGGGTTTTTGCCACCTATAACCTTTGTGCAACGTCCTTTAACTCGTCAGGAAGCCTGCACAAGGCTTAAGAGACCAAAGCCCCCTTCAGAGGGCAAAAAAGACCATAGCAGTCGATGGACAATGATTAAGCTCGTGTTACTCGGCGCGATTTCAGGGTCCGCACTTGTCATTTCTCTAGTAGCCCCCGAAAGGCTTTTGTCGGGCGGAGTTGTTACCTGGACAGTTGCAGCTGCGCTGGTGTCTTGTGCTGTTATTGCAGTCTACGCCAAATCCTGAGTTTGCCCAGACCCTGCCTGAATAGCATAATCGCCATCAGGCAGGATTGTTATCAGGAGTTGCCCATTGTCATGTAGTCAGATGTCATAAAGGCGGCGTAGGCAATCAAAGCTCCATTTAAAGCAAGATCAATTCCAATCACTGCCAGTGGCCCCAGACCGCCGCTGACTTGCGATACCTCCGAGTTTGTAAGTTCAATCATGGTTAACACTCCTTGTTGATAAATGAGGTGTCAGGTGCGTAGTTGTGCCTGACATTTGGAGTGTGGTCAGTCGCTAATCACACTGCTTTTAAAAATTCAAATGCCATGCAAAAAACAGCTGTATATAAAAACAGTAATCAGGTTAAGATCCCTTGAACTTCCAAAAAAACGGGTTTGCCACTGGGAATAACGTGTGACATATTATCTCTCAGTTATCCCAGATAAGGATTAGGGCCATGGAACAAAGACGTATAAACAGACTGCTCGAGCGCGTGTCCTTTATCTTCACCCAGCAAGTTGTTGCTGATCATCTGGGCGTGACGAGAGAGGAAGTTAATCGCTGGTTGAAGGGCCGGGTTAATGTTCCTGACCAATATGAGTTCGGATTGCGTGAGATGTTGCCACAGCGCCCCAAACACTACGAAAAACCGGATTTTACATTCATAGATTTGTTCGCCGGTGTTGGCGGGATTCGCAAAGGTTTTGAGATAGCAGGTGGCGCTTGTGTATTTACCAGCGAGTGGGATGCCTATGCCCAGCGAACCTATGCTGCAAATCATTATATTCCGCTGGATGAAGACATAGCTGGTGATATTACAAAAGTAAATCCAGCCGATATTCCCGATCATGATGTGCTGCTGGCTGGATTCCCGTGTCAGCCCTTTTCGATAGCAGGTGTTTCAAAAAAGAACTCACTTGGCAGGAAGCATGGCTTTGAGGATGCAACTCAGGGAACACTCTTTTTTAATGTTGCAAAAATTCTTGCAGAAAAAAGACCTGCTGCTTTTATGCTGGAGAATGTCAAAAATTTAAAGAGCCATGACAAAGGCAAGACATTCAAAGTGATTATGGATGCACTGGATGAGTTGGGTTATGAGGGGGTCCAGGCACAAATCATTGATGCTGCCCACTTTGTACCACAGCACCGAGAGCGAATTTTTATTGTTGGTTTCAGGAAGGATACCGGATTCAGCTGGAACAACCTGACGTTACCTCCGAAAGACAAAAAGATGGGATCTATTCTGGAGTCGCATGACCAAGTACCAAAAAATTATATCTTGAGTGAGAAGCTTTGGTTATACCTGCAGAACTATGCAAAGAAACACAAAGAGAAGGGGAATGGATTTGGATTCGGTTTGGTTGGACCGGAGAGTGTGGCAAGAACTCTGTCAGCACGTTACTACAAAGATGGGTCCGAAATACTGGTGGATCGAGGCGGTAGAAAAAGGCCACGCCGATTGACACCGCTGGAGTGTGCGCGTTTGATGGGTTATGTCGATCCAGACAGGAGTGACTTCAGAATTCCCGTATCTGATACCCAGTCTTACAAACAGTTTGGAAATTCGGTAGTTGTGCCAGTTATCGCAACTGTTGCCCAGATGATGAAGCCTCATATCGAGGAAAACAAAAAAATTCTGTCTTTAGTTGACATCAATCCACAGCTTAGATTGGTTGGGTAATTTGGACGTAGTACCTCCGGCGAAGCGTAGCAAAATGATGTCAGGTATCCGTGGCAAAGATACCAAACCGGAGATACTGATAAGAAAAGCGTTGTTCAAAAGAGGTTTTCGGTATGTTCTTGGGGGAGCAGGTCTTCCAGGAAAGCCAGATCTGGTGTTTAAGAAACACAATGCTATTGTGTTTATCAATGGTTGCTTTTGGCACGGGCATGAATGTCATTTGTTTAAGTGGCCATCCAGCAATAGTGAATTCTGGCGCAATAAAATTAGTTCAAATAGGTCAAGGGACAAGATAAGTTTTCAAACATGCCAACAACTGGGTTACAGAGTGGCTATAGTCTGGGAGTGCTCAGTCAAAGGAAAATTCAAACAACCGTTTGACCATATGATTGATCAGTTATCTGATTGGATTGGTTCGACTTCAACTCAGCACGAGATCTCAGGTGTTGATCAGGCTGACTAAAAATTACAACTGTAGTGGCTGAAAGGCTATATTTTGATCCCTCGCAACTCTGCAAAAAAATCACCTATTGAGAAAATATGCTTCAGTTGGTTTGAAGAATAGGTTGACTGTATCGACAGAGGCACTATTAATTGAATGTTATGCTCAATCATTTGTGCGGTCTGGTCGCTGGAAATTGATGGCTCCAGCGTGATGAGGTGTTTTCGGTCTATCAGTCTTGCTTCCGGAAGAATTTGTCGCCAGCGTTCTTTACATGTTGTTTTGGCTGCCAACATTCTCAGCTCTGTAGAAGGATAACCTGAATCATGATATTCCCTTTGTCCTGGAAATAGGAAGTCAGGCTTCTGCTTTCCCTCTGTAGTAACTCCGCGCTGAAATCTAATCCCGTTTTGTATTAGTAGTTCTTCGATATGATTTTCAAAAGCGTGACCTACCCGCGATTTTCGTCGATTCTGCACGCTGAGTGAGAAACTAACGAATTCATCGACGTCATCACCGTTCTCTCCAAACCCTTGTGTTATCTTTTGCTGCACAATGTGGCGCTCCAATAAACGGAACATTAATTCTTCCTCGTCCATCCATCGGATTAAGCACATGTCTGGATCTTGTGTAGCTGAAACATCAGAGGAAAAATTACGCGTAAAGTTCGAGAATTTTTTTGTTGATGGAAATGAGTCGCCAAATTCTTCTCTAATAATTTCGAGGCGTTCAGCATTGCTCGTGCCAGCGACGTCAAGCTCAACCCCGTATCTTGCTAACATCAACCGTATGGGGGTTATTACATCGAGTGTTTCAATTGGCACACGTTTAAAAGAGTCTTCAATATCTGTTTGAGTTGCGCCAAACAAAATACGAAGTTGACGTTCCATAGCACTATCTGGCCTGCAAAAAAACATAAGCAACGATCTGTCAATTGTGAAGGCAACGAGGCTGAAATCTCCCTCTTGAAATGCATCAGTCACGGAATTTGTTCTGTAATACAGTCTGTATTCCGGGCCTCGGTGTGACTTGCTGTGTCTGCTGTCATACCATGTAACTACATCTTCGCAAACTATCGGTTCATCCGAAAAATCATCCAAAAAAACCATCGTCGCTGGGAACGGAATTTTATCTCCATCTGACGGATATCCCATAGCATCTGCCAATCCTGCTTTTACTAGGCCACCTATTTCATGCTGATTGGAGGAGCTTGGGTCCGCATCCACTGCCGTTAGGTATTTGACCGCAACAGCGCTGAATACATCTGTTAGATTCTCAAACATACATAGCTTCCTTGTCTAAAGTATTTGCAATTCCCGCAGATGATCTTGTCTTTGTGCCAATCGATATAGTTAAGTCTCTTTTCAATCTAATTCATGCAGAACGCGTGGAATAGTATAGTTCAAGGCCCAATGCGGAATGGGAATCTAAGCTGGTTGAATTGTTTATACTCATTTTGGTGGCAGCATGTTCGTTGAAGTGGATCCAAATACGCTTCAATTTCTGATATCTATTTTGCTCGTATACCACATCAATATGCGCTTCCAATACTACCGCAACCGCCTCATCCTCCGCCCCGCCCGTAACGCCCGACCCGTGGCATCCAGATGCGGCGCCGCCACACCGCGCAGGGTGTCAGTTAATTCCAGCGTATCCAGCACGGCCAGCACTGCGCCAAACGACACCGCCGGATTGGCCTGCTCAACAGCCTGATAGGTGGCCAGTGACATCAACGAGCGGCTGGCCATTTCACGTTGGCTGAAACCCCGCGCTTTGCGTGCTTCGGCCAGGTTAGAGGCTAGCAACTGAAAGTCTTCCAGTGCGTTGACGGACAGTGCGGCAAGGAACTTTTTCTCTGACATGATGGGTATCTTTGTGCTGGTATACCGGTTTAAAACATCAAAATTGTATCGGTATACTATTCTCGGTGTTAAAGGTAGGCAATGTTTTTATATCGAAGCACCAACCTAACCCACCACCCCAGCCACCAGATATAACTTCCTCAGGCTGGCGCTGGTTAACACAAACGGGTAGCTGTCTGGCTGGCCCATGCTGCGCGAGAGCACGTTTAACACGCTGCTCAGGCGTACCCAGCGATTGACCATCTGCAGAAATTTTTCCGCGCCTTGTTCATCGTAAAAGGCGCAATCCTGCAGTTGATCGGCGGTAAACGGGTCGGTGTGCAATTTAAAGGCGTCGGCATCCACACCAAAGTGGTCAGCGGCGCTCAGTGC
>CANHUF010000227.1 GCA_947463715.1 Sphingobacteriales bacterium | reverse complement strand
TGATGTTGGTGATGTGAGTTGGGTTGTTCCTACTACAGGGCTCTCAACTGCAACCTGGGTTCCTGGTATTCCGGCACACAGTTGGCAAGCTGTAGCCTGCGACGGCATGTCTATTGGCTATAAGGGGATGATGGTTGCGGCCAAAACTATGGCACTCTCTGCGGTTGATATCTTCCTGAAGCCTGAGCTTATACCAGTAGCCCAGTCAGAATTGGTTAAAGCCAGAGGAAGCAACTTCCAGTATAAATCTCTTGCAGGTGACAGGAAGCCACCGCTTGATTACAGAAAGTAAATAAAATCAAATTACTGGATTAACCAGCTTACCTCCTGATTGACCCACTCAGCTCGAAATGGTGTAGTAATGCGGATATAGTTGTCTGTGTACCCCTCCATCATTCCGTTTCTATCTTCCTGTTCAAACAACACAGTACGTTGCCTGCCACATTGACTAGCCCTGAAGTACTGCATTTTTTGGTATGACAGGTTTCGCAGGATTTTATTCCTTTCATTCCGGATATGAACTGGAATTACTGGTTTGATATCAATAGCCTTGGTATTGTTCCTTTCTGAATAGGTGAAAACATGTAAATATGAAATATCCAGGTTATGGAGGAATTCAAATGTTTCCTGAAATTCCTGATCACTTTCAGCGGGAAAGCCAACGATAACATCTACTCCTATTGCACAATCAGGTATTAAGTGCTTTATCGTAGCAATTTTTTCTGCATAAAGCTCTCTTTTATATCGCCTGCGCATTAATCCCAGAATCGTATTACTTCCACTTTGTAAGGGGATATGAAAATGAGGCATGAATTTGTTACTGTCAGCCACCAGCTTAATAATATCATCGGTAAGCAGGTTCGGTTCAATTGAAGAGATCCTGAACCGACTTATCCCCTCCACTTTATCCAGTTCTTTGCATAAAGCATAAAAGTCTGTAGTTCTTTGGCCATCAATAATGCCGAAGTCTCCAAGGTTAACGCCAGTCAATACAATTTCTTTGACACCCTGTTCTGCAATATGCATAGCCTGTTTAACAACATTTTCTATGGTGTTACTCCGGCTTTTACCCCTTGCCATGGGTATGGTACAAAATGAACAACTGTAATCACATCCATCCTGAACCTTCAGGAAGGTCCTGGTTCTGTCTGTAACGGAAAAAGAACTGTTGAAATCCGTTACTTCAGCAATGTCACAACTGCAGATTTTTGTAGCATCCCCTTTGCTGAAGTCCTTCAGGTGGTTGGAGAGGTTAAACTTCTCTGCTGCCCCTAAAACCAGGTCTACACCGGGTATTTCAGCAATTTCTTTTGGTTTTAGCTGGGCATAACATCCCGTAATGACAATGACAGCGTCGGAATTTTGTTTTTGAATCCTTCTTACAAGCTGTCTGCATTCCTTATCCGCATTTTCAGTAACGGAGCAGGTATTGATCACATAGATGTCTGCTGACTCGTCAAAATCTTTCCTGACGAAACCATCCTTTTCAAGCATCCTCCCGAGAGTGGATGTCTCTGAGAAATTCAGCTTACAGCCCAATGTGTGCAGTGCTATTGATTTTTCTGATTGCATGAACGGCAAAGATACAAACGGGAAAGTGTATATTTGAGTTGTTCTATGATTTTGCTCAGATCCTTACTCCGTTTTTTTCAGATTATTTATTGCCTGTATGCATACAGCCTTTTTGCTGTTGTGATAACAGTAGTTCTGTTTCCTTGTCTGCTGATTTGTCTGCCATTGGGCCGTATCAGAGGAGGAAATATCATGTTTGACCTCTACCGTTTGCTGGGTAAGATCTGGTTTTTGCTCATTGGCATCAGACATACCAATATTTACAAATCCAGTCCTGGTGCTGACGAGCAGTTCATTTTTGTGGCAAATCACATCTCTTACCTGGATGCAGTGACCATTATACTGTCCATCAAACACCATTTCCGGGCAATTGGAAAGTACGAGCTGCTTAAAGTGCCTATTTTTGGTTTTTTATACCGTTTTTGTGTGGTAACCGTTAACCGGTCGAGTGCAGAAGACCGGGCAAGAAGTTTAGCTGACCTTAGAAAGATTCTTGCTAAAAATATTTCTATTGCGGTTTTCCCGGAAGGGACATTTAATATGGCTGATGCTCCCCTGAAGGAGATGTATGATGGCGCATTCAAACTGGCAGTTGAAACAGGTAAACGTATTCAGCCGATTCTGTTTCTGGACACCTATGACAGGTTACATTACGACAGTATTTTTTCTCTGCGTCCTGGTCGCTCCAGGGCAGTATTTCTGGATCCAATAGATCCTGCTGCCTATCCAGAGGCTGATCCACGCGAATTAAAAAGGATTACAGCAGAAAAAATGGCTTTCGCCCTGATTACATACAAAGCAACCTGGATCAGTGAATTTTACCTGGAAAATCATAATCATGGGTAGCATGTTGTTTGCTGAAATTATAATACCCCTTGCATTACCTAAGACATTTACCTACGCGGTTCCTGAAACTATGCAGGAGCATGCCATACAAGGTGTGCGTGTTGAGGTGAGTTTCGGTAAGCAAAAAAGATATTCCGGAATTATTAAATCCCTTTCCAGGGAAAAGCCTGAAGGGTTTGATCCCAAACCTATTGAACAGATTCTTGATCCTGAACCTGTAGTTTATCCCATGCAGCTGTCTTTATGGAGTTGGATAGCTCAATACTATATGTGCACAGAAGGGGAAGTAATGGCCGCTGCTCTTCCAACACAGCTAAAGCTAAGCAGTGAGACCATACTTGTACTCAATGAGGAATATGGTGAGGACTTCTCTGACCTTGATGATCAGGAGTACCTGGTTGCTGAGGGTCTGCAGGTCAAAAAGGAATTGAAAATGGATGAAGTACACGAGATCCTTGATCTTGTGCATGTTTACCCCGTAGTAAAGCGGTTACTGGATAAAAAGGTATGCATGGCCTGGGAATCACTCAAAGAGAAGTATACTCCTAAAAGTGAAAACTTTGTGTATCTCCATCCTGATTATTTTACAGAGGAAGCAATGGCCGGTCTTTTGAATAACTGGAATAACAAGGCCCCTAAACAACTTGAACTTTTATTAGCGTTTTTACACCTGCAGAAAACAGAGGGGGAAGTGAAACAACCTGAGTTACTCAAAAAATCAGGAGCAAGTGCTGCACAACTTACCGCACTGGTGGAAAAGAGAATTCTTACCATATCAAGACAGGCAGTTGACCGAATACCCATGCAGGCAAAGCAGGTAGATATCAACTTTGAGCTTTCCGCTGCACAGCAAACTGCATTGAGTCAAATTCAGGCTAGCCTGGAGCATCAGGAAGTTTGTTTGTTGCATGGTGTTACTTCAAGTGGTAAAACACAGATATACATCAAATTGATTGAGGAGCAGGTTAAAAAGGGTAATCAGGTTCTCTACCTGCTTCCCGAAATAGCCCTGACCGCACAAATTATCAGGCGGTTGCAAAAGCACTTTGGAGGCTATATTGCGATCTATCATTCCAGATTTAATCCAAATGAAAGGGTCGAACTATGGAATAAGGTAAAAAAGGGAGAAATACGGGTTATTTTGGGAGCCCGTTCAGCTCTTTTCATGCCATTTGCAAAGCTTTCCATGATCATCGTGGATGAGGAACAGGATGCTTCTTTTAAACAGCAGGAGCCTGCTCCCCGGTATAATGCAAGGGATGCTGCGCTGTATTATGCCCGTTTGTGGGGTGCAAAAGTGGTACTGGGTAGTGCTACCCCTAGCCTTGAAACCTATGCACAGGCAGTTTCAGGGAAATACGGACTTGTTGAGCTTTTTGAAAGGTTCGGAGGTGTTGAGTTGCCTGTTATACATCCGGCGGACATGCGCACCATGATCAACAACAAGGTGGTTAAGCAAATGATTACCCCGGAATTGAAAGAAGCGATTAAAAATTCAGTGGATAACCAGCAACAGGTTATTCTGTTTCAAAACCGGCGTGGATATGCTCCCTATAAGATTTGTGGGACTTGTGGTTTTATACCCCATTGTGAGCATTGTGATGTAACACTGACTTACCATAAACTGCACCATCGCCTGCAATGTCATTATTGTGGCACCACCTATCCTGTATTGCTGAGTTGCACAGCTTGTGGCAGCACCAACTGGATTGAGCGTAATTTTGGTACGGAGAAGGTTGAAGAGGAATTGATAGCGTTATTCCCAGATTATAAGATTGCGCGGATGGATATAGATACTGTCAAGGGCAAAACGGCTCATGATGAAATGATTCGCAATTTTGAATTGCGCCGCATGGATATTTTAGTCGGCACCCAGATGGTTGTGAAGGGACTGGATTTTGAACATGTTTCTCTTGTAGGTATTCTTGATGCAGACGGACTATTAAGCTTTACGGATTTCAGGGTCAATGAGCGGGCATTTCAACTCATGGAACAAGTCAGTGGCAGGGCCGGAAGGAGAGGGAAGCAGGGAACTGTAATCATACAAACCTCAAATCCATCTCATCCAATAATAGCAAGGGTAACCGGTCATGATTTCAAAGGTTTTTACACGGAAGAAATTGAATCCAGGAAAATATTTCATTACCCGCCTTATACAAGACTAATCCAATTTTTTTTCAGACATGTTGACAAGGGGAGGGCTTTACAGGCTGCAGATTTTTTTGCTGCCCGAATGCTTCCGGTTTTTGGAGATTATCTGATTGGACCAGCAGAACCAGTAGTGAACAGGGTACGCAATAAATATATTTATGAGATCATGCTTAAATTGCCCAGGGATGGCTCCAGGCATGCGCTGCCAAGAAATCACGTACAGCAGGTTATGGCAATCATGCCAAATGATCCAACCTTTAAAGCTGTCCACATC
>CANHUF010000226.1 GCA_947463715.1 Sphingobacteriales bacterium | reverse complement strand
CTGCTTACAGAATGGTTGAAAACATTTTCGAAGAATTGGATGCACCCGGTGAATGGTTTTATGATGCAAAAGCATCCCTGTTGCATTATATTCCCGCAGGTGGACTGGATATTCAAAAGGCAACGGTGGAGGTAGTAAGGCTCAGGCACCTCATCGAATTCAATGGCTCAAAATCATCGCCGGTAAAAAATATTGAACTCAACGGTTTTGTATTCAGACATGCAGCCAGAACTTTTATGGATAATAAAGAGCCACTGCTTCGCTCAGACTGGACCGTCTACCGCGGTGGGGCAGTGGTTTTCAATGGCGCTGAAAATTGCACCATTAAAGACAGTGAATTTGATCAGGTGGGAGGGAATGCCATTTTCGTTAACAATTACAACAGGAAGATTGCTGTTACAGGTTGTTATATTCACCATGTAGGTGCCAATGGCATTGCCTTTGTTGGTGATTCAAAAGCAGTGAGGAGTCCGATGTTCCGTTATGGCAATCAGGATTTCAGCCAGATAGACAGAACACCTGGTCCGCAATCAGATAATTATCCTGCTGATTGTTTGGTTGATGATTGCCTTATCACCATGACGGGCAGGGATGAGAAACAAACGGCTCCGGTGCATATTTCCATGTCTCATAAAATCACTGTTCGTCATTGTTCCATCTATGATGTTCCAAGAGCCGGAATCAATATCAGTGAAGGTACTTTCGGTGGACACCTCATTGAGCATTGTGATGTATTCAATACCGTGCTGGAAACAGGGGATCATGGCAGTTTCAACTCCTGGGGAAGAGACCGTTATTGGACACCCGATATCAATGAATCAGTACCTGAAGTAACGAAGGATAAAAACTTTCCCTTTCTGGATATGCTGGATTCCAATACGATACGGCACAACCGCTGGCGTTGCGATCATGGGTGGGATATTGACCTGGATGACGGCTCATCCTGGTATAGGATATATGACAATCTCCTGCTGAATGGCGGATTGAAAATGCGTGAAGGATATAATCGCGTAGCTACAAATAACATCATCATCAACAACGGACTGCATCCGCATGTATGGTACCCTAACAGTGGAGATGTATTTACACAGAATATTGTTTTTAAAGCGTATAGTCCGGCTTTGATGAATAAAGGAATCGCACCATCCGGAAAATGGGGGAAGGCACTGGATTCCAATTTTTACGTGTCAAGTGAAGAGACGATGAAGAAGTTCATGGTCAATGGCTGTGATTTCAATTCCATTGCAGGAGATGCAGGCTTTATTGATCCCGCTGCAGGAGACTATGGGCTGTCAACAGATTCCAGGGCCCGGCAGATCGGGTTCGTTCCCTTTGCAATGGATGATTTCGGGGTAAGGAAGCCCGGACTGAGGGCCATCGCCAAAAAGCCTCAGTTTCCAATTGTAGGATTGAGGAAGGATGCCGAGCAAATGATCAATGGGCGCAAATACATGTATTGGGCACAATCAAAATTATGGTCGCCCAGGGGAGAGGAGTTTTCTGCATTTGGTATTGATTTTTCAAGTACCGGAGTAGCCATGGATGGCATCTTGGCAAACACACTTTTATATCAGCTGGGTTTTCGCAATGGAGATCTGATTCAGCAGGTTGATGGTTCTGTTATCAAGTCCGTCAGTGATCTGCGAAGCCATATCCAGGCTAACCGAAATAAAACGAAACACATGTTCATACTGATCAGGAATCAACAGAAAATGGAGCTGACTGTAAGAGTTTCATTACCTGATATTTCCAACTGATCCCAGATATTTTTTATATCTATCGCTAACGATTGCGAAAACGCTTTCGATAGAATAATCTATTCTGTTGAATAGCCTATCTGATATTGTATTTCCATTTTATTATACTTTGAATTGTTTACGTAAATGCAGATAGGTTTAAATGCATTTGTGCAACATTATTCTTAAACAATTGCAGTATGAAAAAAATGAAGTTTTTAAGTTTTTTGATTTTGTCTGCCTGCCTATTTTGGGGCAATGCTGATTTGCAGGCGCAGACTGGAACCATTCGTGGAACAATCAAATCTGAAACGGGTAGTGCTATTGAAAATGCATCCGTTCAGATCAAGGGTGCAACGTCTGGTGTGGTTACCAATGCCGCTGGAGAATTTGACCTTTCTGGTAAGAAGGGTGATGTACTTGTTATTTCAGCCATAGGCTTTCAGCAGCTCGAGGTAGTTTACAACGAAAGCATTTTGAATATTCAACTAAAAGGTCAGTCATCTGACCTTGATCAGGTTGTTGTAGTAGGGTATAGCCGCCAGAAGAAAGTGAACCTTACCGGTGCAGTTTCAGTGGTGAGCGGACAGGAGCTGGCCAAGCGTCCAGTTTTTAACACTACGGTGGCATTGCAGGGCGCATTACCTGGTGTGACTGTATCCCAATTTAATGGCGTTCCTGGATCTGAAGCACAAATTCGTATCAGGGGATTGGGAACATTGGGAAGCAATGAGCCATTGATCCTGATTGATGGTGTGGTTGCTTCTTTTGGAGATGTAGATCCCAATAATATTGAATCCATTTCAGTTTTGAAAGATGCCGCTTCGGCCTCCATTTACGGATCAAGAGCTGCAGGTGGTGTAATTCTGATAACCTCCAAGAGGGGTAAGGCAGGACGAATGAAAGTGGATTATGATGCTTTTTATGGATTTCAGCGTCCGGTAGATAAACCCAAATACCTGCCTGCTACTGATTTCATGAGGCTGTATAATGAAGCGCTCACCAATGAAGGTGCAGCACCTCGATTTACAGAGGCCTATATCAATGGGTATGCAGACAGTAATAAGGTGAATCCTGACTTGTTTCCGAATACTGACTGGCAGGATGTAACGCTTACCAATGGATTACAGCAACAGCACAATATTACGTTGAATGGTGGCAATGAAAAGCTGCGGTTGCTGGCTGCTTTGAACTATATGGACCAGAATGGCATTGTAAATAATTCCGGATTCAAACGTTACAGTTTCAGGCTCAATGCAGATTACAAGGTTAGTGAAAAATTGAACTTTCAGTTCGATGTGAATTTGAGGAAAGAGAATTTTAAGACACCTGCTGTAGGATATGGCAGTATGTTTTACCAGATGTACAGGGTGCCACCTATTTATGCTGCGAAATACTCTGATGGTTCATGGGGCCCCGGATGGGAAGGTAGTAATCCTTTGGCATGGTCCCAGGCTTCAGGTGTCAATGCAACAGATGCAACAAATGCTTTAATAAACCTACAGGCAAATTACACGCCTGTAAAAGGGTTGAATCTGAATTTCAACTATGCTCCAAAGTATTTCACAGATTACACGGTAAACAACACCAAAAAAATCGACTTCTACAATTTCGTTTCGAAAGCGTTGTTCCTAAGCAGTCCTAATAAAAGCAGCCTTTCCAATTCCACCAACAACAACCTCACCAATTACCTGAGGTTCCAGGCCAGTTATAACAAATCTTTCAACTGGCTGGAGATGAATGTGCTCGCTGGTGCGGAACAGACAGACAGTCGCTCTCAGGGTTTCAATGCTTATCGTGAGCTTACTCTTTTCCCTGAACTGGTGCAGCTGAATTCTTATCCATCTCTCAATCAGAACCTTGGTGGCTATGGTAACATGTGGGCATTGAGATCATATTATGGTAGGGTGAATTTCGTAGCCAAAGACAAATACTTACTCGAAATCAACTCAAGGTATGATGGTTCATCGCGGTTCGCATCAGACTTCAAACGTTTTGGTTATTTCCCTTCATTTTCTGCAGGATGGATCTTGTCAAAGGAAAGTTTCATGGATAATGTGAGTTTCCTCTCTCTCCTCAAATTGCGTGCATCTTATGGTTCGCTGGGTAACCAGAATATAGGTAACTATCCCTATATATCTTCCCTCAACCTTGGTCAGGGTGTGTTCAATGGCAATATTGTAAGTTCAGCAGCACAGCTTGTGGCAGCCAACAGGGAGATTACCTGGGAGGCTACCAATGTTTTAAACCTTGGTTTGGATGCGACAGTCCTCAACAATAAATTGTCTTTTGAATTTGATTACTACATCAAGCAAACAGATGATATCCTGCTCACTTTGCCTATTCCATTGACAACAGGATTGAGCCCTGCGGTTCAAAATGCAGGAAGGGTAGACAATAAGGGATGGGACCTCAATGTGCGTTACAATGATAAGATTGGAAAAGATTTCAACTTCGGTGTAACTGCTGTATTGTCTGATGTTAAAAACCGCGTGGTAGACCTCAAAGGAACTGGTCCGTATATTGGAGGTTTCCAAATTACAAAAGTTGGCGAAGAGATGAATTCATTATTCGGATTTGAGTCTGCAGGATTATTTAAAACTGCCGAAGAAATTGCCGGTCATGCGCGTCAGTTTGGTGCCCTGAAGCCTGGTGATATCAAGTATGTTGATCAGAATAAGGATGGTGTTATTGATGCAAATGACAGGGTGATTATGGGTAGCAGGATTCCTCGCTATACTTACAGCCTGAATCTTTTTGCAGAATACAAGGGTTTCGACCTGACTGTTTTCTTCCAAGGTGTGGGCAAGTGGAATGGCTATCAGAATGTGGATGGTGCATGGGCCTTTCACAATGCAGGTAGTGTGCGAGACATTCACCTGGGCAGATGGAGCCCCACCAAAACCGATGCAGAAAATGCAAAGGCAACCTATCCTCGATTCTTTGTTGCACAGCAGAATAATCAGCAGAATTCCAGTTACTGGGTGGATGACGCATCCTATCTTAAGTTGAAAACAGTGGTGCTGGGCTATACTTTCTCGGGTAAATTATTGGAAAAGTCGCCTTTTTCATTGGCTAAAATTTACCTGAGCGGGCAAAACGTCTTTTCATGG
>CANHUF010000225.1 GCA_947463715.1 Sphingobacteriales bacterium | reverse complement strand
GGATGGTTTCAGTAATTTCTTCTTCTGTAATAGAATCTAGGGCAGAGGTGGCTTCATCAAACAAAAGCACTTTAGGATGACGAAGTAAGGCCCTGGCGATAGATATCCTTTGTTTCTCTCCACCAGATAATTTCAGTCCACCTTCTCCAATCACACTGTTCAGGCCTTTTTCAGCCCTTTGCAAGAGTGACTGGCCAGAGGCTTGGTCAAGTGCAGACTGCACTTCTTCATCAGTTGCCTGCGGGTTCACAAAAAGAAGGTTGTCTTTGATGGTGCCGGAAAAAAGCTGGGTATCCTGTGTAACAAAACCAATTTGTTTTCTCAGGTCTTCAAAGTTGATTTCGTTTTCATCCAGTCCATTGTATAGAATTTTTCCTTCCTGCGGTCTGTACAAACCAACCAGTAATTTCATCAGGGTGGTTTTACCGGAACCAGAAGGACCAACAAAAGCAACTGTTTCTCCTCTGTTTACATTGAAGCTGATGTTTTCTATGGCTTTTTGTTTGGCGGTAAGGTGCTGGAAGCTGATTTGCTGGAATTGAAGTGTTTCTATGTCTCCCAGGTGAACAGGATCGCTTGGTATTTTCTCCGGTTCTTTCTGCATCAGGTTATGGTAGTTGGCGATGGATGCTTCAGCTTCTCGGTAGGAGAGGATGATGTTGCCAATTTCCTGAAGTGGACCAAAAATGAAAAAGGAGAAGAACTGCATGGTTACCATTTCATGGGGTTGCATGGAGTCTTTGAAAACGAGCCACATGAGTAGGAAAAGGATTACCTGGCGAAGGGTATTGACCAGGGTACCCTGCAGGAAGCTGATGCTGCGAATCCTTTTCACTTTGGTCAGTTCCAGTCCGAGTATCTTATAAGTATCCGCATTCAGGCGTTTAACTTCCTGCTGGGTGAGTCCGAGACTTTTGACCAGTTCAATATTTCTCAGACTTTCTGTAGTTGTGCCTGCGAGTGATGTGGTGCTGCTGACAATTTTTTTCTGGATGATTTTTACCTTCTTACTCAGTGCATTGGTTCCCCAGGAAAGCAGGGAGATGCCCAGTACATAAGCAACAGGAACTGACCAGTGGATGTAAACGGAAGCATATACAAAAACGAAAACAACGCCCACAACGATGGCAAAAAGTGCATTAACGAAGTAATTGATGAACTTCTCTGTATCTGTTCTTACTTTGGTTAGAACACTCAGTGTTTCACCGCTTCGTTGGTCTTCGAACTCCTGGTAAGGAAGTTTCATGGCGTGTTGCAGTCCGTCTGTAAAGATTTTCGCCCCGAATTTCTGAATCACCACATTGGCGAAATAATCCTGCATGTTTTTCGCAATACGGCTTACCATGGCAGTTCCCATCGACATCAGCAGCAGTAAAACTGTTGCTGAAAAGAACTCATCCCAGCCAAAAGGTGAACCATTTTCCTGTCTGGTGTTGATATCCTGAGACAGTTTGATGATTTTTCCGAAGATGATGGGGTCAATCAGTGAAAACACCGTGTTGGTTGTTGCCAGCAACATGGTGAGTGCTATAAGACCCTTGTAGGGCTTCAGGTAACCGTATAATAGTTTCATATGGCAAGATTACGCCAAAAACCATGCCAATGTTTAAACTTTGATGAACTTTGTCAGCTTTTTTTAACAACCCAGCGGATCATCTCCTTCCAGGTGGTTTTTTTACCATACATCAGGATTCCCGTGCGGTATATTTTACCAGCCAGCCAGGTTGTTAAAATGAAACCGCCGATAAGGGTTAACATGGATAAGCCAAGTTGCCAGTACGGTACAGTTGTTGGCACACCAAAGGGGATTCTCCCCATCATGATGATGGGTGAAGTAAAGGGTATGATACTCGTCCAGACAGCAAGCGGACTGCCCGGATTGGCGAGCACAGATTGCAGGATAACGAAGGAAAAGATGATGGGCATGGAAATGGGCAGCATAAGTTGCTGAGCTTCCTGTGGATCTTCATTGATGACACTGCCTACAGCAGCAAAGAGTGAAGCATAGAACAGGTATCCGCCAAGGAAGTATAAGAGGAAACAGCCTATGATCAGGATCCAGTTAACCCCTTCAACCAGGGTAGCCTGGGCTTCAAGAATTTTCATGGCTGCCGGGTTGCTTGCGCCTGCTGCTCCGATAGCAGAGCCTGACTGTTGCATCTGCTGGAATTCCTGGTAGGATTCAGCGGGGATGAAGGCTGACAATGAGCTGGATATCGCCAGCATCAGTCCGATCCAAAGCAACAACTGTGTGAGGCCCACACCGGCTATGCCGATTATTTTTCCCAGCATGAGCTCAAATGGCTTGCAGGATGAAACGATTACTTCTGCGATTCTGTTGGTTTTTTCTTCAGCAACACCACGCATCACCATGGCACCAAAGATGAACATGGTCATGTAGATCAGCAATCCGCTGCCAAAGCCAATGCCGTAAGCGAGACCCGCATTTGCTTCTTTTGATTCACCGGCTTCATCAGAAACCATGTTTTTCAGGGAAACATTCGCCTCTGATGCATCAGAGATAGAGTCAAGCGTGGATTTCTGGATTCCTTTTTCAAGCAGCAGTTTGTTTTCAAGTGCTTTGTTGAGTTGTCTTTCAATGTATCGGCTTGACTCAAAACCAAGTTGTTCTGATGAATACAGTTCCGCCTTGATTTTTCCATCCTCGAATGTTGGATAGAGCACGCCATTGAACGACTTTTCTTTGTAATTCAGGGAGTCTGTGCCTTCAGGAAAACTAAAGACCACCCTGTCGCTGTCGCTTTTCAGGTGTTCTTGCAGGAAGCCAGGATCATTAACAACCGCAATGCTGGTTGTTTCCCGTGAGGTAGCCGCAAAATAGGCTGAGCCGCCGATGAATAGGATGAAAATGACTGGCATGAGGAAGGTCATCAGTAAAAAACGTTTGTTTTTGACCCTGGTGATGTATTCCCTTTGTATGATAAGTAAAACCTTGTTCATGTGGATGATGTTGGATGTGATCAATGCTGAAACTGTCTGGCTTCCGGAGTACCCTGCACCAGCCTGATGAAAATGTCGTTGAGTGAAGGGAGCACTTCGTGGAAGGAGCGGATATTCAGTCCTTTGTTGATGAAGTACTGGATTACATCATTGTTGGTAAATCCTTCGTTGATCTGAATTTTGAGCTGGTGTGTTGCAGCTGATTTCAGGTTGAAGAGGTGTATGGCGCTATGTTCAGGTAACACAGGCTGATCGAAACCTATTTCGAAGATATTTTCCTTGAAATCCTGTTTAACCTGTGATACAGTTCCATCGAGTATTTTCTGCCCTTTGTTTACCAGAACGATCTGGTCACATATTTCTTCAACCTGTTCCATCCGGTGGGTGCTGAAAATAATTGTTGCGCCAGCTTTAGCCAGGTTGAAAATCTCATCCTTGATCAGGTTGGCATTCACCGGATCTAGTCCGCTGAACGGCTCATCCAGGATGATGAGTTTCGGGTTATGCACTACTGTGGTCACGAACTGCAGTTTCTGGCTCATCCCTTTAGAGAGGTCTTCTACTTTTTTATTCCACCAGGATTCCATCTGGAATTTAATGAACCAGGATTTGATATTTTCCATGGCTTCCTTTTTGGAAAGGCCTTTCAGTCGTGCCAGGTAGAGTACCTGTTCGCCAATTTTCATTTTTTTGTAAAGTCCCCTTTCCTCAGGCATGTAACCAATCAGTCCATTGTCTCGCAGCGGCTCAAACGGATTGCCGTTCAGTGTAATGTTACCTTCATCCGGCAGGAAAATGCCGGTAATCATGCGCAGCAGGGTTGTTTTGCCTGCACCGTTGGGGCCCAACAGTCCGAATACAGATCCCTGGTTGATGGAGAAGCTGATGTCATCCACTGCTTTTTGTCCTGAAAAATTCTTTTTCAGTCCGTTTATTTTGAGAATTTGTTCCATGTCAGAAGTTAGAGCCGGAAAATTACGTTGAAAATCAAAGACTTTTTCGAAAAAATGATAGGTGGTTATTTAAACATGTTGGAATCAACTCCCCTTCCGCCTCGGCGGACAGTCCTGGCAGGTTTACCTACCTCCGGTAGGAGGGGTGCCGAGGAAGATGAACGAAGTGAATCTTTCGAGGTGGGGTGGTGGATGATATTTTCAGATTCCACCACCCCGTCACCTGCCTTCGGCAGGCAAGCTCATTCGTCAGCGCCTATAGCGCTTCCTCATTCGTGCCACCCCTCCTGTCCAGGAGGGGAATTATTATGACTCGTCCTAAAAAAAGTTTACAGGTTTAATGATTAATCCTGGCATTGGTTTATAGTGATTCGTCCTAAAAAAAGTTTACAGTATTAATGGTAATCCGGAAGTTAGTTTACATCTCCTCTCAAATCATTAAACTAATCCTCATGGCCACCTTCTGCCCATCCATGGCGGCGCTTACAATACCGCCGGCATAGCCTGCGCCTTCGGCGCAGGGGAATAGATTTTGAATTTGTGGATGGCGGAGTGTTTCGGGGTCGCGAGGTATGCGCACTGGCGAAGAGGTGCGGCTTTCCGGCGCAATGAGTATGGCTTCTTCGGTGAGGTAGCCTTTCATTTTCTTCCCGAATTGCTTAAAAGCTTCCCGGAGTGTGGCACTTACAAATCCAGGTAAAACGTCTTGCAGGTTAACCGGATTGACGCCACGCAGGTATGAATTGGGCGGTAATGTTGAGGATGAGCGGTTCATGACAAAATCTGTCATGCGTTGCGCCGGTGCAACGAATTGTCCGCCGCCGGCTTCGTATGCTTTCCGTTCCACCGATTCCTGAAAATCGTGCAGCGCCAGGGGGCTTTCAATTTTTTTCAGGTCTGTCAGCTCCACCTGAACCACCATGCCCGAGTTGGCG
>CANHUF010000224.1 GCA_947463715.1 Sphingobacteriales bacterium | reverse complement strand
CATTTTGAAATGGCATATTTCAATTTGCCTATGATTTATTATTCATTTGTAAAAAAAGATTTAATTGATAAGGTCGTAGAGCAGAATGGATCTTTTTTTGGTAGTTGTATTTCTGTGGATATTTTTTCAGGTTTAGTTATAGCGAAAAACATAAAACAATTCACCATAATTGATAAACCATTTACAATTGCTGGAATATCAAAATACAGTAATGGAGAAAGATTAATGAAAAAAAAGGAAAAAGAAAACACTGAATTCATTAAGTCTCAGAACTACAAATCAGAATTAATAAAATATAAAATCCCGTTCAGTGTTCAAAACGAATTAGCTACGTTGATTTTAATCGACAATTATAAATTTCAAGAATTATATCAAGATTTTGTTGTAGACAAAAAGAAACAAATTTTCAATTATCTTGTAAACATTTTTATCCATTCTGGAATAACAAATGAAAAAAATAAATTAGTAAAACTTGATGAATTTAAACAAAATGGGATTAATCCAGAGCTGATCGATCAAATTAAAAATATGATAAAAAAGGACAATAGCATTATGACAAATTATTCTAGTATAAATAACCTAATTACACAACACTATAATTTCAACCCTTTAGTTCATAATATCAAAAATATTCATGAAGCATCATTACTATCTGAAATAATTTTGTCAAATTCTATTTTATCTTACAATAAAACAGAAAAAAATATCAACTATTTTAACTCATTTTTATTGGCTATTTTAAAAAAAATACAGTCAAAATTGAATTTTAGTATATAATTTCTATTGAAAATCTTTAGGAAAAAATTATTATGCGTGTTTTTTATGACCACCAGATTTTTTGTGAGCAGTCATTTGGAGGAATTTCAAGATACTATTATGAATTGATCAAGGGGGCCAGTGAGCGTGAATTATTTACCCCAATACTGGATGTAGCCTATGCAGACAATGTATTCAGTCAGCTATTAAAACCAGATAATCGATGGTTAACAAGTGCCCGGTTCAAAGGACGAAAAGATCTGGTAAGGTTGATTAACCACGTTCACACATTTTACAAGGCCAGAAACACTGCATTTGATATCTTTCACCCCACTTATTTTCATCAGTCAGCATTAAGGAACCGCATGGGTAAACCCATGTTTATTACTGTCCTGGATATGATTGATGAGAAATACCATGAAGGTCTGCCTAAATTCAGGAAACTGGTTCAGCACCGAAGAAGGATGATACATGCGGCAGATCACATCATTGCGATTTCAGAAAATACCCGGAAAGACATTATTGATTACTTTAATATAGAGCCTTCCAGAGTTACCACCATTTACCTTGGGTCAAGCCTTGAAAAGACAGCGATAGATGCAGTGGCAAGGGATAATGATGCTAAACCCAACATCCTGTTCATTGGTAGTAGAAAAGGCACCCATAAAAATTTTGAAAACTACCTGCATGCCATTAGCTTGATTTCACAAACGGAGCATGAAATTGAATTTGTTTTTGGAGGAGGGGGGGATTTTACGGAAGAGGAACTTATGTCTATTGCAAAATATGGCTTAACAGAGAGGGTTAAGTACAAAGCCATAAGAACGGATGAGGATATCATCCGACTCTATAAAAACGCCTCTTTATTGATTTATCCAAGCTTATACGAGGGGTTTGGACTGCCTCTTGTTGAGGCATTCAGTTGTGGAACACCATGCGCGACGGCTGCGGGATCCTGTCTTGAAGAAGTTGGCGGTGATGCCGCAAGTTATTTTAATCCGCTGGATCCAGCGGATATCGCCAGGGTTTCTGTAGCTCTCTTGCATAACCCATTATTGTCTGCATCATATGTTGAAAAGGGATACGTCCGCGCCAGATTGTTTACATGGGCTCAAACAGCTATAAAGACCAATGAAACCTATAGAGAATTTTTGCAAAAATAACCAGCAAACCTGATTACATATTTTCCAATCCCATACTCCGCTTGAGGTTGAAGAGAATCTTACCCAATTTAGTTTGCTGAAGCAGGTTAAGTAATTTCAACCTCAATTGCCAAACTTCCATTTTAATGGAAAAGCCAAAATGAGACTGGTATGCTTTTTTCGTTTCAGCTAACGCTTTAAGATAATTATGTGTGCTGACACCAGTGTCATCAAAAATAACAAACGGATAACTAACAAATCCGGCTTTAAAATCTTTGAGCCGGCACATCATTTCATAATCCATGGCAATGGCATAATTCTGACTATACAACCCCACCTGATCATATACAGATTTCTTTACAAACCAAGTTGGGTGTGAAACACTGCGCATACCTTTATAAAGCTTATCCGGATCAAAAGGCTTTCCAACCAGAACAGTTTTACCCATTCTTGTCATATATATTTTACCTGTAAGCCATTGTAAATCCTGATGTAATTGAAATTCAAGGTATACCTTTTCCAACACAGATGTATCAGTGTATACATCACCAGCATTCAACAATTGTATAACCTTCCCTGTAGATTTGTATATCCCTTTATTGAAAGCATCTGCAATACCTTTATCAGGCTCACATATCCATTTTCTGTATGAAGGTTGCTCATTTCCTGCAAGCCATTCAGCGATATCAGTGGTTTTAGAACCATCAATAATCCAATGTTCAAAGGGAAGATGTTGCTGCACATCAACAGATGAGCATGTTCTTATTAAATCATCCAGGTTATTGAAGCATATGGTAACAACTGATATCATACATCCGGTTTCAGCCATTGGCACTTTCAATTTCATCAATGATATCTTTGAGTACATCGAAAAAGTCAAGTTTATAATCCCATCCCAGTTTAATTCTCGCTCTTGAAGAATCACCGTAGAGATCGATGATTTCAGATGGCCTGAATAGTTTTTGGTCAACAATATACCGATCTGTTGGCACACCGATATAATTAAAAACAAAGTCAATTATATCTTTAAGTAAGACGGATTTCCCAGATGCGACTATATAATCATCAGGTTGAAAGTGCTGCAACATAGCGTGCATCACTTTTACATATTCTTTGGATGAGCCAAAGTCTCTCTTGATCATGATATTGCCAACATGCAGCATATCCATTTTACCTGCTTTGATTTTCCTGGCAGATTCTATAACTTTTTTAACAAAAAAAGTATCATCCCGCAGTGAAGATTCATGGTTAAACAATATTCCACTGCAGGCAAAGATACCATAGGCTTCCCTGTAGTTTCTAACAATCCAGTGCGCTGTTGCCTTGGAAATGGCATACGGACTAACTGGATTAAGCACATTGTCTTCACGGATAGGAAGTTCTGGCACGCGACCGAACATTTCACTGCTGGATGCTTGATAGAATCTGATATCGGAGTTGGATGAACGAATAGCTTCGAGAATATTGAGTACTGAAATGGAATTGAACTGTATCGTTCCGATGGGTTGGTTAAATGAAGCTGCGACAGAGCTCTGTGCAGCAAGATTATAAAACTCATCAGGTTTATACTTCTGCAGAATCCTGATAATTGAAGAATAATCCATCAAGTCACATTCTTCAAGCTGTATCTGCGTATCGATCCCGAGTTTCATTAATTTGGAAAGACCAGCAGATGAATAAGAACGGGTTAATCCAACTACGGAATAGTTTAATCCAAGCAGGTATTGAGCCAGGTATGCCCCATCTTGACCAGTAATTCCAGTAATAATTGCTGTCTTATTTATTGCAGGCATACCTCAGATTAGTTTAATGCAGAAATTTCATTATGATGGCTCACTTCTTTTAAAAACAGCTCCAATCCTGCGCGTTTTTTCTCATCGAAGCTGTAGGAGATATTTTTTGTAAAATACGTATAAAGATTATATCCAGGAAAATCGCTTAGCGGTACTTTTGTCGCCAGTTCTTCAATCCCTTGTTCAACTCCTTCATTAAAAAGCCGCAGAAATTGCTCATCAAATTTTTGCTTTGTGACCCAAACTGCAAACACAAATGGCAATCCTGTTAATTGTTTCCAGCCTTCTCCCAGGTCATAAATATATTTTGAGTTACCGCGGTGCTGCAGTGCTCGGTCACCTATAATCAAACCTGCAGTATTTCCACCTATTTCCTGAAGGTAGTGTTCATCCTTGGCCTTTATGAACTGTACCTTTTTCTTCCATAATTTCCTGAATAATATCTGGCAAAGTAATACAGAAGTTCTTGACTGATAATCAAGAATCACAGTTTTTATTTCATGCATCGGAACATCACTGAATACAGCAACTGAGGCAACTTCGCCTGTTGTACCGATGCAGTAGTTTGTGATTATGGAGTAGTCGCCCAGCTCATGGAGTACTCCAACGGGTAATAATCCGATATCAAGTTCATCTTTTTGGAGCAAGGCGGCCAGCCCTGCAGGAAAATCAAGAAGAAGTTCTATTTGATCAGACAAGGGACCACTTTCAAGCCCTGATAACATGGGTTTTGTATTGAGGTAACTAACTGCGCCAACCCTTATTTTCCTTTCCACCAAGTTTGCTGTAATTTTGCTGCAAGTTACACCAATTAATAGTTACAATGGAATTAAGCCCACTAACAGCAGTATCGCCAATAGATGGACGTTACAGCAGACAAACCAGCCAGCTTTCAACCTATTTTTCAGAATATGCACTCATTAAATACCGCTTAAAGGTTGAAATAGAATACTTTATAGCTTTAGGCCAGCAGAAGTTATTCAGTTTGCCGGCAGCCAAAAGTAATGCATTGAGAAAACTGCTGGAAAATTTTAATCCTGAAACTGCCCTGGAAATTAAGCAATTTGAAAGTGTAACCAACCACGATGTAAAAGCACTGGAGTACTACATGAAAAAAGAAATGGATAAACTTGGGCTTGAAGAGCTTAAGGAGTTCATCCACT
>CANHUF010000223.1 GCA_947463715.1 Sphingobacteriales bacterium | reverse complement strand
TATCGATGATGTCAATGAAATAAAGCATAGGTTTGAGAGTATTCTTGAAGGAGAAAAAATAATTCTTACAACAGGTAAAGATGCAGTTCGATTGGTGCGTTACAAAGATCAGTTAGCAGATATTCCAATTTATATTTTGCCAATAAGCGTTCATTTTTTATTTGGACAGGCTGCTGAGTTTAATCAGTTAATTCTTGAATATCCTCAATCATTTTATATAAAGCAGGAAGATTGTATTCCAGAGCCCGAAATCATCAATAACCTTTAAATACACCAGAATGGGCAGAAAGAACAGTAAGCAGAAGAATAGTAAAGGTGGGAAAAAAAAGGGGGCACAATACAAAGATAAAAGCCTTCATAAGGGTAGATTTGAAATAACCAAATCAGGAATGGGCTTTGTAGTTGTTGATGGACTTGAGAGGGATATTATCATTAAACCACATGATTTTAATAAGGCGTTTCATGGGGATCTTGTAAGGGCAGAAGTTATTAAAGGTGACGAACGGTCAGGCCGATTGCAGGGTAAGATTACACAGGTTGTTGAAAGGAAACAGAAACAATTCATTGGAGAGATAGAAGTCAACAAAGACTTTGCTTTTTTCGTTGCCCAGGGAAACAAACCTGTTCCGGACTTTTTTATTCCATTAACATCGCTTAATGGAGCAAAAGATGGTGATCGGGTTATAGCACAGATAGTATCATGGGAATCCGATGATAAACGCCCCAAAGGTGAAATCATTGAAGTAATTACTCCTGAAAAGGAAAGTGACCTAGCGATGAAGGAATTGTTAATCGAACAGGGATTTTCAGTTCAGTTTTCAGAAGAGGTAATGGAAGAGACTGCAAGAATTCCTGATGCTATAACCAAATCAGACCTACAGGCAAGGAAAGATATCCGTGATGTATTGACATTTACGATCGATCCGGAAGATGCCAGGGATTTTGATGATGCACTTAGCTTCGAACGCTTTCAGGATGGATCTATTGCTGTTGGTGTGCATATTGCTGATGTCAGTCATTATATTGAAGAGGGATCAGCATTGGATGCTACTGCTTATGAAAGAGCAACCTCCGTATACCTCCCAGACAGGGTGGTGCCTATGTTACCGGAACGTATATCAAATGAACTTTGTTCTTTGAGGCCGCATGAGGACAAACTCACGTATTCCTGCATATTCAGGCTTGATGAAAAAGGAAAAATTATCAGTCAGTGGATTGGCAGAACAGTTATTCATTCTAATCACCGGTTTACATATGAAGATGTCCAGCAGATTATAGAAACAGGTACTGGTTTATATGACCTGGAAATATTAAAGTTGAATGAGTTTGCTCAGTCTATGCGGAAGCAAAGAATGAAAAACGGTGCTATAAACTTTTCATCTCAGGAAGTACGGTTTAAACTCGATGCAAGCGGAGCTCCTTTAGGAATTGTTATTAAAGAAAGTAAAGAATCTCATCAGCTCATTGAGGAATTCATGTTGTTGGCCAACAAAGCAATTGCCCAGAAAGTGGCAGAAGTAAAATTAAATGGTAAGCCCGTTCCTTTTCCTTATCGCATTCACGATCAGCCAACGGAAGAGAAACTTATCCCTTTTATTGAATTTGCAAAGAAATTTGGATATCAGTTCAGCACGAAAACTCCTGAAGACATAGTAAAGTCCTTCAATACCATGCTTACAAAGGTTAAGGGGTTACCTGAACAAAGGGTATTGGAGCAACTTGGTATCAGGACCATGGCTAAAGCAGTATATACTTCAGATAATATTGGTCATTATGGATTAGGCTTTTCTCATTACTGTCATTTCACTTCACCAATTAGGCGATATCCGGATATTTTGGTACACCGGGTACTTTCAGGCATTTTGGAAGAGCATATTTTGCCGGATAAGAAAATGGAGCAAAAATGTCAGCATAGCAGTGAAAGAGAAAGAGCCGCTATGGAAACAGAAAGGGCTGCCAACAAATACAAGCAGGTGGAATTCATGAAACAATTCCTTGGGGAAGAGTTTGAGGCTGTTATATCTGGTGTTGCCGGTTTTGGTTTCTGGGCCGAAACAATTGACCATAAATGTGAAGGATTGGTTTCTATTTCCACTTTGCAGGATTACGATGATTTTATCTATATCGAATCTGATTATGCACTTGTGGGTAAAAGAAGTGGCTGGGCATTCAGGATTGGTGATTCAGTTAGAATTAAACTTGTGGCAGCCAACCTTACCAAAAGACAACTTGATTACGACTGGATTATGAAAATTGATAATACCGTAGTTAAAAGCAGCCGGAAGAAAAAATAAATAGATAGCTTTTGAATCATTAACTTAGGGTTATCATTACACGATCACATGAAAGGCATTGAATCACTGCAGGTTGAGTTTGAACAATATTTCAGTCATAGACATTTTCCCGAATTTCCAGCAACATTATATGATCCGCTGGAATCTTTTTTACTCAATTCAGGAAAGCGAATTCGTCCGGTTTTATGCCTTATGGGCAATGAGTTATTTGGAGAAATAAATACAGACGCATTTCATGCAGCAGCAGCCGTTGAGCTTTTCCACAATTTTACACTAATTCATGATGACATCATGGATAAAGCCCCGTTAAGAAGGGGAAAACCTACTGTGCATGCTATACATGGTGAGCCAACTGCATTATTGGGTGGAGATGTTATGATGGTTGTTGCCTATGATTACCTGAATAAACTTTCAGGCTCTTACCTGAGTAAAGCAATCCAGCTATTCAATAAAACTGCCAAAGAGGTGTGTGAAGGACAGCAGCTTGACATGGATTTTGAAGGTATGCAAACCGTTTCTCTGGATGATTACCTGCAAATGATTCAATTAAAGACATCAGTATTACTGGCCGCCAGTCTTCAGTTAGGAGCCCTGATTGGTGGTGCTGGAGAATCCAATCAGCATCATTTATATGAATTTGGTCGTAACTTGGGTATTGCATTTCAAATCCAGGACGATTTTCTTGATGCTTTTGGTGATCCCAAAAAGTTCGGAAAACAGGTTGGAGGTGACATTCAAAGCAATAAGAAAACATTTTTGATGATTCATGCATTGGCTACTGCAGCGCCAGATGACTTGAAAAGATTACAAGATTTAATGCAGCGTAATGACCAGGATAAAGTTGAGCAGGTACTTGAAATTTACAGAAAATGTGGAATAGACAATTGGGCAAATGAACTGAAATTGAAATATCTGAACCTGGCTTTGTCTCACCTTGAATCTATTGTAGTTTCTAAAATCAGAAAAGAACCACTCGTTGAGCTTGCACATTATTTAATCCAAAGGGAAAAATAAAAACTTTCAACATTGACTAACATATTCAGGAAAAAATCTATCGAATCAGTCATATCCAGACAGGCTTCCGCATCTGAACACGATAATCAATCACTTAAACGTGTGCTTTCGGTAAGAGATTTAACGCTGATGGGTGTTGCAGCTGTTATAGGCGGGGGTATATTTACAACCATCGGATCTGCAGCATACAATGGCGGACCAGGAGTAATTTTTTTATTTGTAATTACTGCCATTACCTGTGGTTTTACTGCTTTATGTTACGCTGAATTTGCATCCAGAATACCAGTTGCAGGTAGTGCTTATACCTATTCATATATTGCATTTGGTGAAGTGATAGCCTGGATTATCGGTTGGGCACTTATCCTGGAATATGCAATAGGAAATATTGTTGTGGCTATATCCTGGAGTGCTTATTTTAACAATATCCTTGTTGCCCTTGGGCTTGAACTTCCAAATTGGCTGACTGTTGGATATCAAACCGCCGCAATTAAGTACCAGGATGCGGTAGCTACCGGACAATCAGTAAATGGATTAGTATACGAGGAAGCTCCTAGAATTTTGGGAATACCTTTCATCATAAACCTTCCAGCTTTTATAATTGTAGTTCTCATAACCTGGTTAGCTTATGTTGGTATTAAAGAAAGTAAACGTACCGCCAATGGCATGGTCATTCTGAAGATAGTAGTACTCCTAATAATTGCGCTCATTGGATTCTGGTTTATCTTCTCAAATAATACCGCCTCAAACTGGACACCATTCCTGCCCAATGGTATGACAGGTGTTTTAAAAGGTGTATCTGCTGTATTTTTTGCGTATATAGGGTTTGATGCAATTTCAACAACTGCAGAAGAATGCGCCAATCCTCAAAGAGATTTGCCACGTGGCATGATATACTCTCTGATAATGTGTACGGTAATTTATATTGTTACTGCACTTGTTATTACAGGATTGGTAAATTATACCGAATTTAAAAATGTTACTGATCCACTGGCATTTGTATTTGAAAGAATTGGCTTACAAAAAGTAGGATTTTTTATTTCAGTTACAGCGGTTGTGGCTGCCACAAGCGTTTTGCTGGTATTTCAAATCGGTCAACCCCGGATTTGGATGTCTATGAGTCGTGATGGTTTATTGCCTGGTGCATTTGGGAAAATCAGTAAAAAATACCAGACTCCTGGTTTCGCTACCTTCATAACTGGATTAATTGTTGGTGGACTTGTTCTGTTTATAGATGATAAACTTATTACTGATCTTACCAGCATAGGAACATTATTTGCATTTGTACTGGTTAGTGGTGGTGTATTGGTTCTCCCCAGAATAGCCAAGGAGAAGGGAAAGTTTAACCTCCCCTATATCAATGCCAAGTGGATATTTCCTGTTATTTATGTCCTGAGTTTCATCCTGTTTAAAAGTAGAATATCAGAAGGTATCGAACATGTCAACTCCGAGGGATATCAGGAAATTTTATTTCTCATCTTTATGGTAATTGCAGGGATTCTGGCAATCTTAACTTTTATACGCAATTATTCACTCATTCCAATTCTTGGCGTGT
>CANHUF010000222.1 GCA_947463715.1 Sphingobacteriales bacterium | reverse complement strand
CTACGATGTTTACAAATCCATTTTCAGCCCATTCTTCAATGAAATGTGCTGTTTCTGCCGGTTCTTCATCATATTCACCCATTGCATTCGGGAGGCCTGCATTGGGATATGCCGATGTAAAGCAGGAGGCAATCTGTGAAAGTTCTTCAATGTGAGACCGCATCTGGTTTGCTCCCAAGGCGCAATTCAGTCCAATACTCAGTGGATTGGCATGTTCTACACTCGTATAAAAAGCTTCCAGTGTTTGTCCGCTTAAAGTTCTGCCAGACGCGTCTGTGATCGTTCCACTGATCATGAGTGGCAGTTCCGGGATTCCATGGTCGCGGAAATATTTTTTGATTGCAAAAATTGCTGCTTTCGCATTCAAGGTGTCAAATATCGTTTCTATCAGTAACAGGTCAGAACCAGCTTCAGCGAGTGCTTTGACTTGTTCGTAATAGGCTTCAGCAACTTCATCAAAGTGGGTTGATCTGAATCCCGGGTTATTCACATCTGGAGAGAGGGAAAGTGTTTTATTCATCGGGCCTATTGCACCTGCTACAAATGGTCCGCCGGTAAGTAGTTTTTCCGGGTGTTTTGCCAGAAAGCGGTTAACCGCTTTACGCGCGCAATCAACAGCTGCAGTATTGATCTCTGCAGCAAGGTGGCTCATGTTGTAATCTGCCAGGGATATCTTTTGTGCATTGAAAGTATTGGTTTCTATGATATCTGCACCCGCTTCCAGGTACTCCAGGTGTATATCTGTGATGATCTCCGGGCGTGTCAGACAAAGCAGGTCGTTATTGCCTTTGAGGTCTGATGGCCAGTCTGCAAAACGCTGTCCCCTGTAATCAGCTTCATTCAACTTATACCTTTGTATCATGGTGCCCATAGCACCATCAATGACCAATATTTTTTCTTTCAGTAATGTATGGATGTCCTTCATAAACAGGCTGCAAAGGTAATGATAATTTGGGGAAGCTGCAATCCGCCAGCAACGTAGGTGGTATCGGTTCGTTATTGCAGGTAGCTGTCTACCGGCAACCTGTTTCTGATACTTTTTGCAAGTGTCATTTCATCTGCATATTCCAGCTCACCACCAAATGAAATACCGCGTGCAATAGTTGTAAACCTGAGTTGGGGATTGTTGAGTTTTTTTCGGATGTAGTATATGGTGGTATCACCCTGGATGGTTGGACTCAGCGCGAAAACAATTTCTTTTGTTTCTCCGTTCATGGCTCTGCCTGAAAGTGTTTCAAGCATCAACTGTTCCGGACCAATACCGTCGAGTGGAGAGATTACTCCCCCCAGCACATGGTATAAGCCATTGTATTGCTCAGTGGATTCAATCGCAATGACATCTCTTATATTTTCCACCACACAAATGGTCTCTTTTTTCCTTGAGGGGTTATTGCATATAGCGCAGAGGTCCTGATCAGCAATATTGTGACAGTTCTTACAAAACTTGATTTCCCTGCGCATCCTTGTGATTGTTTCACTAAACTGCATAACGGTGTTTTCTTCCTGTTTGAGCAGGTGAAGGACCAATCTGAGTGCAGTTTTCTTGCCTATTCCCGGAAGCTGAGCAAATTCTTTTACAGCAGATTCCAGCAGGTGTGATGAGAGATTCATGCTGTTGATTAAAATTCTTTCATATCCAGTTTCAGTTCGTTATCCCAGTTAGCCCTGATTTGCAGGCGTTGTTTTCTGGAGATTACGCGCTCTGGCTGTAATTTTTTCCAGTAATTTCCGGTGTCCCATTTTCCATTGTTGTTGGCATCCATCAGCACCCTGATCTCATATTCACCCGGAGGGAAAAGCTTTATTGTAAAACGATTTGAGGTTAATGTTTGCCTGTAAGCCACAACATTGTCTTTCTGTAAAAAGAGAATTGGATGTTTTGTGGTATCCAGGTTTTCAATACGGATATCCATGCTTCCGTAGTCCATATTCTTTTTTGTACCAAACTTCAGGCTGTCTGTCCTGGGAAAAGTATTTCCGATAGAATCGCTTACGAATCCTTTTTGTTGGATCAGGGCATAACCGGTACTTTCTTTCCATTCATAGCCGATAATCAGATTTTTACCCGTAGAGTCTGTTTGGAGGCTGAAGCCATCCAGCCGGTTAAATTCTTTGTCTGTCAGGTAAATTTTAGATGTATCCAAGTCTTTTAAAGGAAATTCAGATTTCAGGATAAGCGGATTAAGGAGATCTTGTCTGCCTCCTTCGAGGTTGTTGGCCAGTCTCAGCCTGGTGTCTTCAGGATTTCTTTTTTTGGCAGTTGTTTTGGGAAGTGAAGGGGTGTTTTTGGACTTGGGCTTATCATCTTCCTGTTCAAAGGCATAAAGTGTCAGCGAAGTGTCTGTGCCGATGTCAACAGGAGAACTGTGAAAGGCAATCAATTCGGAGGCCTGATCGTATTTCTTTCCACCATCGGCATCTTTTAATGCGAAAACATTGTATTTACCTGGCTTAAGGTTGCCAAAGTAAAAACTTCCGTCCCCTTTCAGTGGGGTATAATACCTTGGTTTTTCTTTTGCAACAGCTGAGTCATCGAAATTTCTGTGCAGCATTACGATAAGCGTACTATCAGTTTTGCCATCAGCTGCCATGTATACTTTCCCCGTTAGGTAAGCTGAATCGATGAATTTACCTGTTGAAAATGTAAAAGAAAAATCTTCCAGTGCATTGTTTTCATTGATGTCTTTAAGCGCATTTCCGAAATCAATTCTGTAGGTAGTATTTTCCTCCAATGTATCCTTTATCTTGAATGTTACTGTTTTCAGCTTACTCTCAGCAGTAGGGTTATTTTTGGGTGTTGGTGAATAAACTAGCTTTTCAAAGGGATTTTCCAGGGTTACATATTCATCAAAAAGCAGTGTAATTTTGTTGCCTTTGAATTCGACTGACTTGTATGCTGGTAAGGATGAAACCAGTTTGGGCGGTATGCTGTCTCTTGGGCCACCCGTAGGCGCCACTTGCTGTCCGCATCCGGAAGCCATTATGCTGAAGACAACACCAAGTAAAACAACAGTAAAGCAATTATTGACAGCTATTTTTATCATCCTTATGCAAATTTAGCAATTTACGGATAGCTTATTTCCTCCGTTCAGAAACAAATTGGCAGTCAGACGCTCAACAAAGGGAATAATCCTGTTGTTGTAATGGTATGGCAGTTTATAGTTTGAAGCAGAGTCAGTTTTTACCGGTTTCCCTGGATGAAGCGTGGGATTTTTTTTCTCATCCCAAAAACCTGGCAGTGATGACACCAGAATACCTCAACCTCAAATTCACCAATGAATTATATGGTGATAGCATGTACCCGGGTCAGGTCATGACATACAAGGTAAAACCATTGTTTGGAATACCTATGTTTTGGATGACTGAGATAACCCATGTTGTACCGGGCAAATTTTTCGTTGATGAACAGCGGTTTGGTCCATATGCACTTTGGCATCACCAGCATCACTTTGAAGAGGTTGAAGGGGGTGTGCAGATGACGGATATTGTACATTACAAGGCGCCATTGGGATTTCTCGGGGATATTGCAGTTGCCCTGTTTATCAAAAAGCAGCTTGATGATATATTCGAATTCAGAAAGAAGAAGGTGGTAGAAATATTCGGATCATAAATATCCTGTAGTAATATTTATCCCTATTCTTTTATACGAAAGACCATTATCCAGGCATCCTGGAAATGTACTTCTCAATTTGTTTAATCTGGTCAATAACCTGTTCAGTGGAGGGTTTCTGTGCTTTTGCTTTTTTGAAAAAGTCTTTTGCAGCCCTGAATTCTCTTTTTTGCATCATAATCTGACACATCTGGAGGTAAGCCATTGCGGAGCTTTCCTTGTCTGGAATGCCAGCACGAATTGCGGACCTGATCAGGCTTTCACCCTCCTTCATATTACCCCGCTGCATGGCCATCATACCGAGTTGCAGTTTATTGGCACCTTCAGCTTCCTTCATGGGCAAACCAAGATCCAGACTCTTTTTCATGTGTTTTTCAGCTGAATCATAATCCTGTTGGGTCATTGCAATGTTACCCTTCAAAGTATAATATACTGAACGGATAGGTTTATACAGCAGTGCAGGGTATTTAATGCCATTCAGGATTTTTTCTGCTCCTTCAAAATCACCTTCTTCCAGGTATTCCTGAATGAGCCTGAGTGGACCAATAAAAAAATGGGTGAATATGCTCAGAACAGAAATGATGTAGAGGGCTAATGCAGGCCAGAATCCGGATGTTACGTTAACCAGGATGGCAAGGGCAAGGGTTATGATGCCAAGCTGGAGACGGAATTTAATGAACAGGTTGTACAATTTCATGGGAACAAAGATAAGTAAACAGACAAGATCTAATGGCAACTCTTGTTTGTTTGTCTATTTAAATGTTGGTGGTTGATAAAACAATTCTACCTGACTTTGAAGCTCAATTGCTTGACTACTGCTTGTTTGCCCGGAGTTATTGCCCGAACCTTGATGGTATACGTACCAGGCGCATCAGAAGTATTGAACTTTATAAGTGCCTTTCCTGTTTCATCTGCCATGATATTTTGTTCATAGAGCAGTAAATTCCGCAAATCAGGCATCTTTACATCAGTCAGTACAGGAACCTGCAGACTCGCGGATTCCTGTAATCCACTGAATGCTGAGGTAAGACTATTTGCTTCCGGTGTAAGTCCGGCTAAATCGCGTTTATAAGATTTGAAGTGAACTATTCCGGGAAATTCAGTGACTCCCAGCATGTATCGTCTGGTTACCAGATCAATGCTTCGAATCCTTAAAGGGTCTGTTTCCAATATTTCCCTGGCATTTGAAACGGGAACGCCATCCATCAGGATCAGTGCCTGCTCGCTAAAAAATGTTTTGAAAGGGATATTCAGGACTTGTAAAACCG
>CANHUF010000221.1 GCA_947463715.1 Sphingobacteriales bacterium | reverse complement strand
GATGTGAAATCCGGACTCACCACAGACCAGAATGCAGAAAACAATGCCGTGGTAACAGAAGTAAGTTCCAGCGGAGCAGGACAAGCACTGACATCGCTCCAGGCCCTCGTCTGTAACAATGCATCAGCCCAGCTGAAAGGCGCTGTAACAGAAGGCAATTACATCAGCTGGTTTGTTTCAGACACTTCATCCATGCCTTTTGCAACTACGGCCAACAATATCGTAGCTAGCACAAACACCATTACAGCCGATAAAAAATATTATGCGGCACGCAATAGTCTGTCTGGCAGTGTTGGTCCCAAAGACAAGCTCGTTTTCCCTTCAGGAGGCTACAACCAGTTCAATGGCAATTTTGTGCGGTTTTCCAATACAGCACCCATGATTATGGAGTCTGTAAAAATGTATGTTGGCAATCCCGGCAAGATCAGAATCATCTATGCAGACATAGCCAGTGAACCAGGTGATGGCAGTTACAGTTATTTTGTGCGCGATGAACGCACCTTCCTCGTTTCCAATTCCAGGCCGGTTGCACAAGGTGGTTCATTGAATGAAAATGACCCGAATGATAAAGGCATGGTATTCAACCTCAATTTTGGGGTTTTCGAGCCAGGCAACCATATCCTCATCATGCAATGTACAGATGGAGCCACAGTGTACCGGAACAATGCACTGACCACCTCACCCTATCCACAAAAAATCAATAACATCAACAATGCCTTCGCAATAACGGGCAACAGTGTAGTACCATCTGCCACATCTGATCCCAGTCAGTTTTATTATTTCTTTTACGACCTGAAAGTATCTTTATTAGCTGAAACCTGTCCGGCTCCCAAGGTTGCTGTCACAGCCATCAGCAATACCATACCCACGATAACCAGAAATGGAGACACCCTCATTAGCTCTATTGCTACCGGCAATCAATGGCAGTTGAACGGATTGGATATTGGTGGGGAACGCGGACAAAAAATCAAGGTCACGGAGTCTGGCAAATACAGAACAAAGGTGACTGATGATTTCAAGTGCGAAAGTTTATCTGCAGAGCAGAATGTAACTGTGACTACCATCATCAACCTGGCACCTGAAAGCATTGGGTTCACCCTTGCACCCAATCCTAATAACGGCAGTTTCCTGCTCAACTTCAGTGTCAGTGGTCGGGAGGATCTGGGCATAGCTGTCCTCAATGCATCCGGACAGGAAGTGTACAGACAAAGCAAATCCAGGTTCAGCGGAACATACAAGGAAAATATACGTTTAAACAAACCACAGCCCGGTGTTTACATGATCAAGGTTACACACGGACTGAATCAATACATGAAGCGGATGGTGGTTCTGTAATTAGAACACCAGTCAATAAAAAGCCGCTATCCTGATGGGAAGCGGCTTTTTTAATAATTTCTTTTCATGGATATGGTTATAGAGGTAATAGTAGAACTGCTGAAATTTAATGCTATACCACCAATTCATAACTCGTGCTTCGCCCACCTGCGTTAGTTTTTTTCATCATATCCACTTCCATTAAGCTAGTTATATCACGCAATGCTGTGTCATCAGAGCATTTGCAGATCTTGGCCCATTTTTTAGTGGTCAGGTTTCCTTCAAATCCATCCAACAATTGATTGATCATTTTTATTTGTCTTGCATTAAGCGAAACCTCAGCGTGTTGTTTCCAGAAATGCGACTTGGTTAAAATATTCCTCAACACATTATCGGTGTTTAGGATAGCCCTGTCAAGACAAGATAAAAACCATTTTAAGTATGCAGTGATGTCAAGCATTCCTTTTTGTGCTGCTTCCAATTGCAAATAATATTCTTTTCTCTCTTTGAGAATCTGGCTGCTCATACTATAAAATCTTTTCTCATTTCCATCTGCTACCGCGAGTTGCCTGTCCATTATGGCTCTTCCTATTCTTCCATTACCATCATCAAAAGGATGAATGGTTACAAACCATAAGTGTGCAATGGCAGATTTTAATACCGGATCAAGTGAAGATGGCTGGTTGAGCCAATTCAGAAATTGATTCATCATTTCATTGATCTGATTTGATGCGGGTGCTTCAAAATGAATTTTCTCTTTTCCCATTGGACCAGACACTACCTGCATTGGGTGACTTGAATCATTTTCTCGCCATTTTCCAACAATAATTTTATAGATCCCAGATCTGCCTGTTGGGAACAAAGCACAATGCCAATCAAATAATTTTTCACTTGTCAGTGGTTCACGAAAACTATTGACAGCATCCATGACCATTTCTACAACACCTTCAACATCCCGACTTGCCACAACATTAGGCTGGATATCGATACCAAGCCTTCTCGCAATAGAAGATCTTACCTCTTGTGCATTCAATATCTCTCCTTCAATTTCACTGGATTTAATTACCTCCAACGACAAAGTGGAGAGATTGGCTTCTGTTTGAAGACCAATACCCAATGCTTCCATTCTTCCCAGCATCTTGCCCTGACGAAAACGTATTTCAATAAGCAATGGTGTAATGACCTTTTCGTCCCATGTAAATTCAGGCCATGCAGCAAGTTGGTAGATATAAGTAAACATAACCGCATTTTATGCGGTAAATATAGGCGTTTTTATCCAATTTTACTCATATTACCGCATAATCTACGGTAAATAATGGAGATAATCACCGCATTGGCTTAAATTGACAGATAAAAGTTCACATTATTTGCTTCACTTCAGCAAACAACAAAAATCGAATTACTTTATCGATAAATACTTGGAAATTGTATACGAAAAAGGGGCATTTTTACATGCCCCTTTTTTTCAATAGCCAGGATTCTGAACAAATCCGGTGTTTTTATTGACATCCAGTTCCGACTGCGGAATGGGCCACAGATAATGCCTGGGTTGAAACAACCTGGGATTATCCATTATCTTGAAATTACCTGTTGTTGAAACCAATGGATTGAAAGCTGTATAATCCGGTGTGGAGTTTTCATCCAAAGTAGGCTTGGGCAAGGTGTAATACAGTGCTCTGGTCATAGCCTTACCAAACAATACACCATTCATAGCCTTCTCTGCAATTTTCCAGCGGCGGATATCATACAAACGGAGTCCCTCACCAGCCAGTTCAACCTTGCGTTCCCTGCGTACCACACTCCTGAGAGCCGCTTGTGTTCCAATCGCAACTGCAGGATACTGACTTGTTGCAGCTGGTGCCACACCATAACCACGTGCCCTCACCTGGTTCAATGCATCTACCACACTGGCATCAATCTGATTCAATTCAATTTTAGCTTCAGCGTAGGTGAGCAATACCTCTGCATAACGAATCAACATGAAGGCGAGCTCTGATTGCGTATTCAATACCAGGTCAGCGGGATCGATGTATTTCTTCAGCACCATGCCTGAAAAAGAAGAGAAGGCATTGGTGACTTCCGTATTGGAAATTTTACTGATTGGTCCCGGCGTATACCTTGTGCATGTTGTACTATCGGGATGGAAAGTCATGTTGTAGGTAATTCCACCATTACCAAACCAGGTATCACCGTCACCGAGAATCGTCTGACGCATCCTGGGATCGCGGTTTTTATACATATCTGCAGTACTGTATAAAGGTGATTTGTCTATTGTCAATCCATCTGTACACTCATAACTGTCTGCCAGCCCGCGGGTTGGGATGAGCGTGGAAAATCCGCCTGCCAGCCTGGCCTGATTGCCCTGTGAATAAGCAGCAGTACTAACGGTCTGCTTGAAATCAAAAGCGAAAATGGATTCCCTTGAATTCTCCCCTGCATAGGTAAAGAGGTTCCTGTAGTTGGGATACAGATTGTGGTAGTTGAGATCCATCACTGCTTTGGCAGCAGCTGCAGCGATGTCATACTTTTCATTGTAAAGTGCAAACCTAGCTTTGGCAGCGAGTGCAGCTCCTTTTGTTGCCCTTCCTGCATCCAGCCCAGTATAAGATACTGATAACTTTGAAGCGGCATCATCCAATTCCTTCATCACAAAATCAAATACCTGAGCCTTAGGTGTTCTTGACACAAAAGATTCTGCAGCAGGCAGGGTTTTATTGATTAACGGAACATCGCCATACAATGCAATCAGCTGTCCGTAGTAATAGGCTCTCAGAAATCTGGCTTCGCCCTCTACCCTTGTATACAATGCAGCTGAGGTTACCCCCTTTGCTTTCTCCATGTTTTCCAGCAGACTGTTGCACTTGGCAATTCCTACGTAGTAGGTTGCCCAGATGCTGCGTATAATACCAGTGTTGGGTGTATGTTGTCCGAGTCCGATTGCCTGAATATCATCATTGGGCCTGAACCACATCACATCGGCTGTGGCATCCAGCATCATGTTAAATGGAACATATTGTTGTTTAAAGCTTAGGTTGGCATATGCTGCATTAACAGCAAGAACCAGCTCATCACCTGATTTATAAAAAGTACTGCTGTTGGGAGAATCTTCCGGAAAACGGTCGAGGTAGTCCTTGTTACAGGCAACCATAGTAAATGCTGCAAGTAGAACCGGTAATATATATTTTTTCATTTTAATGTTAATTTTTGGGTTGATTGAAATCACTTCAGGCTGACTTTAACACCGGCAACAAAAGAGGCCACCTGTGGATAGTTGGATGGTCCGCCCAGCGGAGTCTCCGGATCGTATCCCGGCACCTTGTCCCATGAAAAGACGTTTTGCCCGCTCAGGTAAATCTTAGCCAATGAAAAGGGCGACTGTTCCAATAATTTACCGGAGAAAGTATAACCCAGCACCACTGTTTTCAACTTAAGATAAGATGCGTCATCAACCCAATAACTGGAATTCTGCTGATTATTCTGCTGTGCAACAAAGAATCGAGGATAGGTTGCCTTTGCATTTTCTGCATCAGTTTTGGTGGGGCTCCACCTGCCGAGGTGAATATCTCGCACACTGCCCGCATT
>CANHUF010000220.1 GCA_947463715.1 Sphingobacteriales bacterium | reverse complement strand
CCCAGGCAGTTTCGGTCATATGGACTTACTAAAATTGTTCCCTTTTCGATTTCCTCTAGGATACGCTTGTCAGAAAGAATCATTGCATTACTTTTACAGGGCTCAATTTCGGATTTTTTTTGGAATTTTTTCGCTTCCAGATTATGGCAGTAATTTTCAACGATACAGACACCGATTTTCAGGTTGGAATCTGGCAGATTTTGGAAGACCAGGCAGATCTTGAATCGGGTATGGCGTATCGTTCAGAAGCCGTTAATGCTGAAAGACGGATACAGCAACTGGCTTCAAGAAAAATGTTGTTTTTGTTAGCGCCAGAGCTAGATTCGAATCGTATAGAAATCGCACCGTCAGGTAAACCCATAGATAGTCTAAATAGGGTGATGTTTTCCATATCTCATACAAAAGGCTATGCAGCAGCTATTGCTTGTAATGGGATGCATACTGGTATTGATATCGAATTAATTTCTGAGAGGGCATCACGCATTGCCCCCAGATTTTTAAATTCAAGAGAAATAAAACTCATTGAGCAATCTCGTCGTAATATTGATATTTACGGAATGCATACATTATGCTGGAGCATTAAGGAAACCGTATATAAATGGTGGGGGAGACCTGGAATAGATTTTGCCGGGCAGATTGAAATAAAGGAGCTTAAGGAAGAAGGAGATGTTGAGGTCTGCTGTATGTTTGACAGCTATCAACGCACATGTGGCGTTACGGTGAAACGATTCAATGATTTGTGGCTGACTTATATGAAGGAAATGCACTAAGATCTTTCATCTATCTGAAAAGTCTTAGTGCATTTTCCTATATATTACTTAAGACTTGCCTGAAGTTTTTCGTTTAAAGTAACATAGTCAGGATTCTTACCTGCCTTTGCAAGTTCAAGAGATTTATCAGAAGCTGTTTTGGCTTCAGATTTTTTACCCAACATGGCCAAACAACGGGCCTTTTGATACCAAACCCAGTATGCAGTTGGTGTCTGCTCAGTTGCTTTATTCAGCCATTCAGCTGCCTTATTCAGGTCCTTATTGTTATCCATGTAGTACATGGCTGCATTGAAATAAGGTTTATTGTCTTTATTCATGAGATTGTCAATTTGTCCCATGATTTTGGTATCAATATCTGCTTTGATGGTAAATGGAACGGAAGTATTTGCCCATAACAAACTTACTTCTATCGCATCGGATTTTACATTGTCAAAAGCGATCATAAATGTTTCGATTGAAAAAGGCAGTTTCTGGGGAGTAGCTTTCAACCTGACAACATCCATCTCTTGTTTGTATGCCGATGGAGAGGTTACATCAACCTGCTTTGTTATGATGATTGTCCACTCTGAAGCTCCAGGAATGCTGAGGAGTCCGTATTTTCCTGCAGGAACTTTTTTATCACCAATGATAACTTCATCTGAAAATGTAAGCGTAGTCGCCCCATTTGCACCTGTACGCCAAACAGCTCCATAAGGTACAAGATCTCCGAATATTGTTCTGCCCTTCCCATTTGGTCTTGAATAGGAGAGTTCAATAGAGCCCAGGCCAAATTCCTGTTTCACTGTTTGCCCTGTAGATGGAGCTGGCGTTTTCAAAGCCTGGCCCTGTAACATATGAACAGCGGCTAGTAAAAAAAGACTTGAGAGTATTTTTTTCATTTCTTAAAATTTGGTGTAAAACTAGTCAATTCAATTGTTATTTTTCAGGAGCTCGTATTCATCTTTTTTTAGCCTGGAGTCAAAAAAGAAAGTCCCCAGTGGCAGCCATGCCGCCATAAATGCTAAAATGAATTTCTTAAATGGCCAATTGTAGGTTTCTTTTGCATAAAAGGCGAGTGCAACATAAGACACGAAAAGAAAGCCATGTGCCCATCCAGTATACTTTACAGCGAGTGGTTGCCCGAACCAATATTTCAAAGGCATGGCAATAAGTAACAGTATAAGAAATGAAACTCCCTCCGCGATTCCGATTTTTCTCAACAACTTTAAAGTTCTAACATTCATATACTTATATTTTGGTATGTATCCCGAAACTAAATTATTTATTTGAATCCGGGATGATACTTTCTGAGTGTTTCCCTTAGAAAGTTTTTATCCAGGTGTGTGTAAATTTCAGTTGTGGTTATACTTTCATGCCCCAACATTTCCTGAACTGCCCTTAAATCAGCTCCGCCTTCAACAAGATGAGTAGCAAAAGAGTGTCTGAAAGTATGCGGTGAGATATTCTTTGAAATTCCTGCTTTTTGTGCCAATTCCTTAATGATATAAAAGACCATAACCCTTGAAAGTCCTTTACCCCTTCTGTTGATAAATAAAAAATCTTCAAATCCTTTCTTTTCTTCCTGATGTACTCGAATCTCACTGAGATAAATCTGGATACATTTTAAGGCATCTTTGCCGATTGGAACGAGCCTTTCTTTATTGCCCTTGCCAATTACCCGCAGAAATCCGATTTCAT
This sequence comes from Sphingobacteriales bacterium, assembly GCA_947463715.1. Taxonomy (GTDB): domain Bacteria; phylum Bacteroidota; class Bacteroidia; order Chitinophagales; family Chitinophagaceae; genus Pollutibacter. Next base: position 2,454 of record CANHUF010000220.1, on the reverse strand, counting down.
TGTAAATATGAGATCGTCTGAGTGTTATCAATTCACTTACTCGTAAACCACAACTGTATAAGGTTTCAAGTATCGCTTTATTTCTGGCTCCTTCTGGTCTACTCAGGTCTACCTGGGCAATTATGTCTTCAATTTCTTCAAATGTAAGCGTGTCAGGTAGCGTTTTTTTGAGTTTGGGTGCAGCCAACAATGTTGTAGGATCATTTTTGGTAATGTCCTCTTGCAGGCAATACCTGTAAAATGCTCTGATACCTGAAATGATTCTTGCCTGAGATCGGTCACTCATCCCCAGTTCAGCTATCCATTTTATGTAAGCTTGTAAGGATAATAAATCAAGTGTAGCAGGCGAATGTTTACTTGATGTCAATATTAAAAACTGGATTAATTTCTCCAAATCTGCCCCATATGCTTCTATTGTATGCAGGGACAATGATTTCTCAAGTTTTAAATGCATCAGGAAGCCCTTTTTGTATGAATCCCACATCCCTGGCATTTTCAGATTCTAATTTGGAAATATTGTTTATCTTAAACTTAAATCTAAATTACAATTATTACTTTTTGCGCAGTGCTATGAAATCCATAAATCTTAAAGCATTTAAAAAATCAGTAGAGACAAATAAGCGGAAAATGAGGCTTTTTCTAAGTCGTCTTGAAAAGAATCCGCCAAGGCGCCTCGATAAAATTGCAGAAGAAGTTGACCGGGAGGTTTGGGAAGAGACTGATTGCCTGACCTGTTCAAACTGTTGCCGTGTCATGACTCCAACTTTTACAAAAAATGATTTGAACAGGATTTCCAGTCATTTCGGACAAACTCCGGAGGAATTCAGGGAAAAATGGTTGTACCTGGACAAAAGTGGTGACTGGATGAATAAAACAACACCTTGTCAGTTTCTTGATCTTAAAACCAATATGTGTTCTATTTACGAAATCAGACCTGAAGACTGTTCAGGATTCCCACATTTGACAAAAAAGAAGATGAAAGCATATATTCATGTTCATAAACAGAATATAACTTACTGTCCTGCCACCTATAAAATGGTTGAAAAAATGCAGTTGATGCAATTGGATAAGATCTGATTAAAACGGATATCCGATTGCAAACTGAAACGTTGGCTTGTTCCAGACATCCTGAACGAACCAGCCTCCTGCTTTATCTGCATAAAACTGAGTTGCTGCAGCATTACCTTTATTTTCGGGTCCATACCTGGGATCCTTCACAGGAAATCCCAGATCAAACCTTAGGAGAAAGTAACTAAAATCAATCCTTGCACCAAACCCACTTGCTATTGCAATATCTTTTCCGAGTTTATTCCATTTAAAACCTGAACCAGGTAAACTACCATTAAGATTGTCTCTAAACCAGATATTTCCTATGTCTGTAAAAACTGCACCGCGCATCCAGAAGCCATAAAACGGGAATAAATTAAAGCGATATTCAATATTCCCTTCCAGTTGTATATCTGCATATTTGTCATTAAATCTTCCATTGGCTACGGTATCAAAAAATATATTTGATCCTATTCCAAGTTTTCTTATTGACCAGCCACGCATGCTATTGGGACCTCCAGCGATAAAGCTCTTGAAGAATGGTAAAGTTACCTGACCCTTTCTCGAACTTGTATTTAGCGCCAGGCCTGCACCTGCGTATGCTCTGAGGTGGAGGCTGCTTTTGGGGTTTGATCTAATGTGTTTAATCTCAACATCGGCTTTTATGAACCGGTAAAGATTTTCGAATATGCGAGCCTGTTCTGTTTGTTTTTTAAAAAGAGATCCTGTCAGTAAACCACTTTCTTCGGCATAAACTTTTAACAAGCTAATATTCCTGGTATTGGATGGTGTAAGATTTCTGTTATAAACAGCATTCATCCCAATAATTAATCCATTGTTGTATGTATACAATAACAACGGGAAGTCTTGTATGGATTGTAAAAAAAGACTATCTGGCCTGAATTGTGTAAATTCAATATTAACAGGTTTGAATTGCCAGGAACTGGAAGGCCCGGGTCTCCATTCATAGCCAATAAACGTGTTTACCGTATTAAGCTGAAAGAATCTGAAACGATCGATATAAGAAAAGTCGACGGATGCAATGGTTCTGGCTTGTTGAAAATACCCCTTCAATTTGTCACTTATCGGTGCAACCACTTTTGGAAATGTCATCCTGTTTGTTAGTGTTATTTCTCCCGACAGTATTTTTTTAAAATTATTGAATTCAATACCCGTTCTAAGGCTGTTTTCAAGCTGAATTGCTTTTCTCCCAATATTCCTGTTTCTGAGCGTAAAGTTATTGGCCAGACCCACTCTTCCACTTCCAACCTGAACCAATTGTGATGTATTTACAATGCTGCTTCCCTCCAGATCAATACTGAAATATTGTCTTTTAGCTGGTTGAAGTTTTAGCGTGTAATCAATTTTATTCAGACTATCGTTTATATCACTTGAAATATTGATATT
>CANHUF010000219.1 GCA_947463715.1 Sphingobacteriales bacterium | reverse complement strand
GCCTGTACATTTTGGATAGACGACATGGCCACAACCACCGGTATATACATGCCGCTCCAGAAATAAATACCAGACTCTGATTCTGTATCAATCCACTGCTTCCGCTGCATGAAATCACCCAAGAGTATCAAAAACAACATACCAAAACCCACTCCACCAATATTGCCGTCGAATGCGAAAATATATCCCAACACTTCTCCCAGGAGTTGTCCACTCAGGTAACAAGCTGCAAGCACGGCTACGCCATAAATTTTCATGATTCCTGATTTGTGTTAAAAAGTGGTTTGACTTCATTTTTTACCACTTTGCCCATGGCATTGCGGGGCAACTCATCCACTACAATATATTTTTTGGGTGTTTTATAGGCGGCCATCAATCCCCTTATCCAGGTATTCACAGCTTCCAGATCCACATCATCTTTGATTACCAGTGCTGCCATCACCTTTTCTCCCCATTCATCATCAGGTATACCTACCACAGCAACATCCGCTATACCGGGATATGTGCGGAGAACTTCTTCAATTTCCAGTGCAGATAATTTATAACCGCCTGATTTGATGATGTCTACTGAACTGCGACCTGTAATCCGGTAGTATCCATCTTCTACCACTGCCATATCCCCGGTTTTGAACCAACCCTCAGTGGTAAATGATTCTTCTGTCTGTTCAGGGCGGCGCCAATATTGCCGGAAAACATTTCTTCCCCGCACATGAATCTCTCCCATGGTTCCTGAAGGAACAGGTTGTTCCTCCTCATCCACGAGGCGCACCTCCACTCCGTGTAGGGGCTCACCAATATATCCGGACCTGCGCTCCCCTTCATAGGGATTGCTGATGGCCATACCAATCTCGGTCATGCCATACCTTTCCAACAGGGTATGTCCACTGATGCGTTTCCATTTTTCCATAGTGGTTACCGGCAATGCAGCCGAACCGCAAACCATCAACCTGAATTTTTTCATTGCAACTGTCAGTGCCAGCTGTTCCGCTTCAGGTAGGCCTTCCCAATAGGCAATGAGCTTATAATAAATAGTCGGGACGGCCATAAAAAGCGTCAGACCATCTTCCACAAATGACCTGAACAGTTCTTTTGTAGAAAACTGCGGCAGGAAACTGAGCCTGGCTCCTGCATAAAGGGCACAACCTACCACATTCACCACACCATGCACATGGTGCAGGGGTAGTACGCAAATGATATGGTCTGATGAAGTCCACTGCCAGACACTGATGAGATGCTCCATCTGGGCGTTGAGATTATCGTGAGTCAGCACCACTCCCTTGGGGTTACTGGTTGTGCCGCTGGTATACAACATCAGGGCGGGGTGCTCTGGAGTAACAATTGGCAATTCCACAATTTCAGGAAAGGTACATTCACCAACCACGTGCAGTAAGATACCTGCTGCCACACAATAATCCCACAACAGGGGCGCATATTCAGGTGATACCACCACCTGGCCAACTTGTGCATCTTCGAGCACATATATTAATGATGGAAGGGGATATGTCAGACACAATGGCACAGCCATCGCACCGGCCCTCCAGATTCCCCATTGAACAGCCACATAATCAAATCCGGGATTGACCATGAAGGCAACCTGAATGGATGAAGTTGTTCTATGTTGTAAAAGCAATTCTGCTATGCAGACAGACTGATCGAGGAGTTGACTATACGTATACCTTACTCCATGATCAATAATCGCCACATTGGGGGCATAATCCTGTGCTTTTTCGAAAATTAACATCGCTGATTGATTATCACTTACCTAATGTAATTAATTTATTTAATCATACAGAGGAATTTAAATTGAAGGCTCGACAATTGTGAAAATCATTTCAGAATAGATTTTAATGATCAAAAGATGATTTCAATCACCTGCCATTATGATTTATATAGGTTTCGGTTGAGATGGTAGACGCATAATTTTATGATATAAATCAATGCTAACATGCGTACAATACTTTTTTTATTATCATTCTCAGCAATTGTTTACAGCTCCAACGGACAACAATTAAATCCTGAAAATAAAAAGCTGTATTCTTACCTGGTGAACAAAAGCAAACAACAGCGGAAAACGGGCAGATACCTGCTGATTGGAGGCGGTGCTTTATATGCATTCGGTGCTTTATTTTCTTTTAATGATGGTCCGGCTGAAGGAATAGGAAAAGCAGCACCTGCAATATTATCTGTTGGATCCTGTGGAATAATTGCCTGTATTCCTTTTTTCATTTCTGCCGGCTCAAATCAAAACAAGGCTCAACAAATGCTGATCTCAGTTAATGTTGAAACAAACCATATATATAATCCGACCAACTCTTACTCAAAAAGATTTCCTGCAGTAGGTTTGTCAATTCCCATCCGCTGAACATTAAATTTTTACAAAGCTGCTAACCTGATGTTCCGGTAGCTGATACTCATCTCGTTGCCGGGATGAAGCTGGAGTCCGACCGGACCTTCAGCAACCATGTTCTCGGATGTATAAGTCATCACTTCCTGTCCGTTCAGCCACACAGTGTAAGTCTTACCTGTTACCTTCACTTTCATGGTATTCCAATCTTTCAACTTGAGGATATCTTTCACCTTCGCTTCCACCGGATAACCTTTTTTCGGGATATAGGGCGAGGCGGTGAGGTCGCGCTTCAAAGAACCTGAAATCCCAATCTGAACCTGGTCATTCTCCGACCGTAAAAATATCCCTGAATCAACCACGCCATCTCCCATAAGGAAGTCGGCCTGAATGATGAAATCCTTGTATTTCTTTTCCGTCCATAAAATACTGCCTTTCTTTTCCGGTGTACTCTTCACAAAGAGTATTCCCTTGCCGGCTGTCCACCACACATTATTGGGGGGTGCAACCCATCCCTTCAGGTTCTTTCCGTTGAAGATTTTTTTAAGCTTTGGCTGATCATCAGGCGTAAAAGCCTGCAGTAAACATAAGAGCAAAATAGCAAGCAATTGTTTCATGTACTGAAAATATGAATTTTCAGTAACTTGTTGCATGCAAAAATCAAACTCCCGGAGGAATTTCCTGCGCAATGCCGCGGGTACCGCAGTTGCAGCAGCTGTTACACCGGCAACGGTATTGGCTTCAGACCAGGCTTCCTCATGGCCTCAGCACGGTCAACACATCATTGGCGCGAATGACAAAATCAGAATTGCCGTTTTGGGTGTGAACGGAAGGGGTAAAAACCACATTTCGGTCATCATGAAGCTGGCCCAACAGGCCAATGTGGAAATTGCCGCCCTCTGCGATCCTGACATGGTGGTGCTGCAGGAAGCGGCTGCAGATTTTGAAAAAAAGTATGGCAAAAAAGTGATGATTGAACAGGATTTCCGCAAACTCTATGAAAATAAAAACATTGATGCGGTAACATTGGCAACACCCAACCACTGGCATGCTCTGCAAACCATCTGGGCATGTCAGGCGGGCAAAGATGTTTACGTGGAAAAACCTGCCACGCACAATATCCACGAAGGGAAAAAAATGATCGAAGCGGCCTACAAATACAACCGTATTGTGCAACATGGCGTGCAGTTGCGCAGCTCACTTGCCATCAGAGAGGCTGTCAAACACCTGGAAGAGGGATTGATTGGGAGGGTGTATATGTCGCGCGGACTTGTTTACAGAAGGAGGCCGGATATCGGGAACAAAGGAATATCTCCGATTCCTGCGGGACTGAACTACGACCTTTGGTGCGGACCGGCGCCCATGCGGCCATTTACGCGCAACCTGGTTCATTACAACTGGCACTGGCACTGGAATTACGGCAATGGCGATGTAGGTAACCAGGGGATTCATGAAACAGACCTGTGTATGTGGGGGCTGGGCGTGGATAGCCTGCCTGAACGCATCACGTCTATGGGTGGTAAATTCCTGTGGGACGACTGCAAAGAGGTTCCGGAAATTCAAACATCCATCTACCATTACCCCAAACAGAAAAAGATGATTCAGTTTGAAGTGAGGAACTGGAACACCAACCTCGAAGATGGCGCTGGTGTAGGAAACATCTTCTATGGAGAAAAAGGTTATATGGTAGTCAAGGGCTACGATACTTATGAAACATACCTGGGCGAAAAAAGGGAAAAAGGTCCTGCCAGATCTGAAAAAGGTGAACTGGAACTCCATTTCCAGAACTGGTTTGATGCAATCAGGGCAAGAGATATGAGCATTCAAAATGGCCCTGTTCAGACAGGCCACCTCTCATCATCGCTCGCACACCTGGGAAACATCTCCTACAGGCTTGGAAGACAGCTTGAATTTGACCCTGTTGCAGAGAGATTCATCGGCGAAGGTGAAAACGAAGCCAATGCCATGCTCAGCCGCGACTACCGTGCTCCTTACCTGCTACCGGAAGTGATATAGTGAAGAACGAAATGAAAGGAATTTTACTGACAACGCTCAACGCCAAGTACATCCACATGAACCTGGCCATAAGACTGCTCTATGAACTGAACCAGGCTGATGAACGTCTGCATTGGAAGGAGTTCGTCATCAAGGAAGATCCGGAACTTATCGCCTCCTATTGTGCAAATTATGAGGTGGTCTGTTTCAGTTGCTATATCTGGAACATCACCCAAACGCTGACGGTCATCGAAAAAATCAAGTCAATCAGTCCGGATACAAAAATCCTGCTTGGCGGACCGGAAGTGACTTACGACTGGCAGGCCATGATGGAAAATCCTTCCGTTGATTTCATCATCACAGGTGAAGGGGAAATCCCATTTACTGAATTCCTGAAAGCCTATCCGCATAACTTACACAAGATCAATAACCTGACCAGCAGGTATCAGGGTGAAGTGGTTTACCAGCACCATGGCGCTAATTTCGATCTTGAACATTACGCCTCCACAAACCCTTATCAGCACGATGACCCTGCAACCCTGGTCAACAGGGTATTATACATCGAGACCTCCAGGGGTTGCCCGTATAAATGTGAGT
>CANHUF010000218.1 GCA_947463715.1 Sphingobacteriales bacterium | reverse complement strand
GTTCTACCTACCTGAAATTCCACCTGAAGTAACCGGCTGGTGGCCTGTCTTGCTTTAAATTTATAAGCGATAGCCCACCTTGGATGGTGGGTTGTCATGCCCAGCTTTTCCTGTATGCTGAGTTCATTTATTTTGATAACCAGACCGTCTATTTCATAAGGCAGCTCATCCCTTTTAGCTTCATATTCGCTGCAGAAATGAATTATAGCATCAATTCCATTAAGTACTTTTTTTTCATGAACCGGACTTCTGAAGCCCAGCTCCCAGAGTATTTCCAGGCCTCTTCCATGGGAACCAATAGCCTCATGATGTTCCGAGGTTTGCATATAGGCAATATGGTAAATGAATGCTTCCAGGTTGCGTTTACCAACCAGTCTGGCATCCTTGATACGCAATGAACCCGATGCGGCATTGCGGGGATTTGCCAGCGGAGGCAGGTTTTGCTCTGCCAGTCCTTCATTGAATTTCCGGAAGTTTTCCTTGTTAATAAGCACCTCACCACGGATTTCAATTTGCTGGATGCCATATTGCGAAAAGGGTGCAAAAAGGGGAATTGAACGGATTTGCTTCAGGTTTAGCGTAATGTCTTCACCAGCTACACCATCACCTCTTGTAGCACCTCTTGTAAACTGGTCGTTTTCGTAGATTAGTGAGATGCTGGCCCCGTCGAATTTGGGTTCCACGCAATAGGTAAGTTCCTGCAAACCCGATAGTTCCCTGGCTTTGCGGTCCCAATCGTACAGGTCTTCTGCATTGTAGGAATTTTCCAGAGACAGCATAGGAACGAGATGGTTAACCGTTTTGAATTGCTTCGTAACACCCGAACCAACACGCTGGGTAGGGGAATCAGGCGTAATCAAAGACGGGTTGGCTGTCTCGGCCTTTTCAAGTGCTTTATAAAGTTGATCGAATTCAAAATCTGCAATCAGCGGATCGTTCATGACATAGTAACGGTGTTCATGAAACCGGATTATGGTGCGCAGTTCTGTTATGTGTTGCTGCAGAAAAAGGGTGTCGGCCGACTGAGCGGCTAATTTTTTTCCGTCTGCTATGATTTGACTTATGTTATCCATTGTTGTTTTATCCTGCACGAAGTTATTGTTAAGAAGTCAACTGCTGAAAAAGCAAGCCGCAAATCAACTTAAATTTTGTGAACCCGCAAATCCACCTATTTTTGTTGATATATAATGTACAAAGTACACAATTCAGCCATGGAAGAGCTTGTCAGACCCAATATCAATACAACACCAGTTGAACTGATGCCTGATTTCCAGTTTGCCTTATCGGTGGATTGCGTGATTTTTGGTTATGATGAAGGTGTTTTAAAGGTATTGCTCATTGAAAGTGATTTGCCTGCCTATAAGGGACAGTGGTCTTTGCTCGGAGATTTATTGAGGCCTGATGAAGACCTTGATGAAGCCTCATACAGGGTTTTGAGGGAACGTACCGGACTTACAGATATGTTTTTGGAGCAGGTTAAGACATTTGGGGCGGTAAACAGACATCCTGCTGGCAGGGTGTTAACCACCGCATACCTTGCCCTGGTTAATGTAAAAGATTATCAGCTTAAGAAGAAGGAAAATGCTTTGCAATGGAAGCCTGTTTCAGAAATACAGGCAATGGCATTTGACCACCGTTTGATACTCGACACTTCACTGACTGTGTTACAGCGGAAAATACAGGAGGAGCCAATTATTTTTAACCTGTTGGAAAAGAAGTTTTCGCTCAGGGACCTTCAGCATGTTTTTGAACAGATTCTGGGTGTTGAATTTGACCGCCGCAATTTCAGGAAAAAATTGTTTACAACAGGGTTGCTGACAGACGTAAACGAGATGGAGCAGCAGGTAAGGCACAGGCCGGGCAGGTTGTATTCATTTAACCAAAAGGCCTACGAACAAATTAAGCGGAAAACATTTGTAGGACTGCAGTTTTAATCGGTAATTTGAATTTATATTGATCCCCCCTCTACCAGTTTGGAGTTGATTACATCGAGTTTTTTTGAAATCCCTTTTTCGAGTATTTCAGTAAAGGTTTGCATGGCTTTTTTCCCAAGTACAGCACCACTTGTTTCGATATAGGTGATTTCAGGGTTTGTTAGTTTTGGTATGAATCCGTTGCTTATGGCAATAACTGCTATATCCTGCGGCATTTTGAGTCCAAGTTTGTTGATACCCATGATAACACCTGTTAGAATTTCGTCACTCATGCAGAATACCGTATCCGGTTTTTCTTTCTTCTCCATGGCTTCTATCAGTATAGACTTTGCTTCGCTCGAATTGTTTGCCGTCACTGTAGATACATTCACGAAGGGCGTCAGTTTTTTAATTTCTTCAGTTAGACCCTGTTTTCTTTTTCTTGATATGGATAGGTTAGGGTTTCCGAACATGGCAAGGACATTTTTCTTCCCTTTGCCTACTATAGTCTTTGCTGCAAGTCTGCCTATATCGCGGTCTGCCAGGCACACTTTGATGCAGTTATTGTCTTCCGGAACTTTATCAAAGAAAACGATTGGAATCCCGGATGAACCAATGCGGTTAAAGGTTGCCAGGTCTCTTGTTTCTGAACAGAGTGCTACAAATATGCAGGCTACCCTGTTGAGCTTACAGAGCCTGAGGTTAGCTTCTTCAACAGCGGAATCATTTCCTGATTGCAATATCAGCAGGGTATAACCCTTTTTTCTTGCTTCATTTTCAAGTGCTGATACAAAAGAGTGGTAAAAGTAGTTGGATATCTCCGGAACAATCAGTCCGATTACCTTGCTTTCATTGGTGCGCAGGTAAACGGCGAACGCGTTGGGTTCATAATCCATCAACTCAGCCAGTTCCCTGACTTTCCTTTTTGTTTCCTGTGCAATATCCGGGTGGTCTTTGAGTGCCCGGGAAACAGTTGATATACTGATCTCCAGTATTCCTGCAATATTCTTTAATGTAGCTTTTGAACCCATAGTTTTATTTTTCCACCGAAAACATTATCGCAAACCTTTGCAATTTTACTGAATTTACTTTTTGGTACAAATCTTTTTTTTTATGTGCAGCGTTATACACAGTTCTTGTTGTCTTGTTGTATCTGGCATGGCGTATCATTATTACATACAATATTGAAAATCAATATATTAAATTAATTTAAAATCCATAGAATTTGTAATTGTTCAATATTTTTAAACTTTTGTTTGTGAAAGTTTAATCAATTGTAAAATAAACGCAAACCTCATCAAATTATCTTTATTATGTAAAGATTACATATTTTGCATTCCTTAATTTTTAAACCCACTGTTTATGACCCCAAAACGTTTACTCAAAGCCATCCTGCTTCCGGTGGTAATGCTTTTTGCATTACAGGTTGCGGTTGCGCAGAACAAAACAGTATCCGGTAAGGTGACTGACGGCAAAGACGGGGCTCCTGTTTCAGGTGCTTCAGTAGCAGCCAAAGGCACAACTACGGGTACTTCCACAGCTGCTGACGGTTCATTCCAGCTCAGCATTCCCGCCAGTGCAAAAGTACTGGTTGTTTCTTCCGTTGGTTTTGGCACTGTTGAAGTGAACATTACCGACAATATGAACATCGTTCTTGCTGCTTCAGGATCCAACCTCAACGAAGTTGTTGTGGTAGGTTATGGTTCTGCCCGCAAGAAGGATCTTACCGGTGCCGTTGCACAGGTTAAAGCCAAGGATTTCAACAAGGGTGTACTTACAGGTGCAGACCAGTTGATCCAGGGTAAAGTTGCAGGTGTTCAGGTTGTTAACAATTCCGGTGCTCCAGGTGGTGCAACCACTGTCAGGGTGCGTGGAAGTGCTTCAATCCGTTCCAGCAACCAGCCTTTGTTCGTTGTTGACGGAGTACCTTTGGATGGTGGTAATGCCCGTCCTGGTCTGGGTAACTCACTCGGTGGAATCCCCGGTGGTAACCCATTGAACTTCATCAACCCCAATGACATCGCCTCTATGGAGATTCTGAAGGATGCCTCTGCTGCTGCCATTTACGGTTCACGTGGTGCAAACGGTGTAATTCTGATTACAACCAAGAAAGGTCAGTCTGGTGCTCCCCGCATTGAATTCAACGCAGGTGTTGGTGCTTCCAGCATCATGAAGCGTATTGATGTAATGGATGGAGATAAGTACCGTGCTGCGCTCACTAAGTACAGCCAGACCAGTGGTAATTATGGCGACAATGTAGATGCCCTTGATGCGGTTCTACGTACAGCTATCACACAGAACTACAATGCTTCTGTAAGTGGTGGAAATGAGAATGGTAAATACCGTCTCTCTATTGGCTCTATCAACCAGCAGGGTATTGTACGTGAGTCTGACCTGAACAGGGTTACAGCCAACCTCAGTGGTTCTTTCAAGTTCTTGGAGAGTAAGAAACTCGGATTGGATTTCAATCTTTACACGGCTCAGTCCAAAGAAAATGTAGCACCGATTTCCAACAACGCTGGTTTCCAGGGAAGTTTGATTGGTAATGCATTGCAATGGAATCCCACGCATCCTTTAAGGAAAGCAGATGGTTCTTTGTATGTAATACCTCAGTTCGGTAATACAAGCATCAATCCGCTTGCTTTGCTCGAAGCATATGATGATAATGTCAATACTACAGAAGTTCTTGCAAGCATTGCTCCTTCCTATAAAATTACCAATGACCTTGAATTCCGCACACTTTACTCAGTGCGCAGGGGTGCTGGTATCCGTAAGAATGAGCTGAAAAAGTTCCTGAACCTGCAGCCTAACCTCGGTACTGCTTCAATAGGAATCAGTGAGCAGACAACACAGCAGCTTACACATACCCTGAATTTCAATAAGCAGTTGAATGACAATTTCAACCTCAATGCTACTGCAGGTTATGAGTATATGAAATACGATAACCTTGGTTATGGTATGTCTGGAGCAGACTATACTGATTTCCCAGGCCTTTCCTATTACAATTACCTGCAGAACGCACCTGCAGCGCAGCGTAGCAT
>CANHUF010000217.1 GCA_947463715.1 Sphingobacteriales bacterium | reverse complement strand
GGATCAGCTTCTCCGAAGCCGCGTCATCCGCCGCGCCATAAACGCCCGACAGCGACATGCCGCCGACGCCGATCGCCGAAACCATCGGGCCGCCCTTGCCGAGCCTGCGCCGTGCGATCCCCATCGTTCCGCTCATCCCGACATCTCCTCATCACCATCGCGCCCGCCTTGCGGCGTCCCGGGCTGCAAGTAGTGTAGGAAGCGGAGTTGTCAGGCAACCGACGGCAAGTCGGCCGCCATGAATCCGGGAGGAAGGAAAGAATGACGTTCACTCGCCGCAGCATCGCCGCCACGGCGCTCGCAGCCCCCTTCGTGCCCGCCGGCACCGGCGCGCGTGCGCAGGCCTGGCCCGCGCGCGGGGTGCGCATCATCGTGCCCTTCGCGCCAGGCGGGTCGGCCGATCTTGCAGCGCGCTTCGTGGCCGAGCGGCTGGGCCAGGCGCTCGGCCAACCCTTCACGGTGGAGAACCGGCCAGGCGCCGGTTCGGTCGTTGGCACGGAGGCCGCGATGCGCGCGCCAGCCGATGGCTACACCATCCTGACCATCACCAATGCGCACACGGCGAACGAGACGCTGCTGCCGAACCGCCCCTTCGTGCTGCTGCGTGACTTCGTGCCGGTGGCACCTGCGACGATCGCGACAAACCTCGTCGCGGTGCATCCCTCCGTGCCGGCGAACACGATGCAGGAGCTGATTGCGCTGGCACGTGCGCGGCCGGGCACGCTGAACTTCGCGTCCTCCGGCCCGGGGACCGTGTATCACATCGCCGGCGAGGACCTGAAGAAGCGCACTGGCATCGACATGGTGCATGTGCCTTATCGCGGTGCTGCGGAAGCGCGCACGGACCTGTTCGGTGGTCAGGTGCAGATCATGTTCGACGCGATCCCCAGCATGATCCAGCATGCCCGCGCCGGCCGGGTGCGGGTGCTGGCGACCACCGGCGCGCGCCGCTCCGCGCTTCTGCCGGATGTGCCGACCGTGCAGGAAGCCGGCGTGCCTGGCTTCGAAGCGGTGCTCTGGGTTGGCTTCCTCGCACCCGCCGGCACCCCGCCGGAGGCCGTGCAGCGCATGAACGACGCCATGCGCCAGCTGATGTCCACGCCCGCCGCGCGCGAGCATTGGGACCGCCAGGGCGCCGAGACGATGGTGATGACCCCGCCCGAATTCGGCGCTTTCGTCCAGCGCGACATCGAGCAGTTGGGCGAGCTGATCCGCAGCGCGCGCATCACCGCCGGCTGACCGGCGCGGGCCGGGGTTTGCGTGCGCCCCGGCCCCGCACTCAGCCGCGCAGCAATTGGCCTTCCGGCGCCACCGTGGCGCTGCCTGGGAAAGCCGCCGCGATGGCCGCCGGCGGTAGATGCAGGTGATCGCGCAGCAGCCCCTTGGCGATGGCGCGCAAATCGCGCGTCGGCTGCAGGTCGCGCCCCTCGAACAGCCTGTCGTCGCGCAATCCGGGCCAATCCGCCAGCACCCGCCCGCCACGCACCGCGCCGCCAGCCAGGAAGGCAGCGCCGCCCGTGCCGTGGTCGGTGCCCATATTGCCATTGACCCGCGCGGTACGGCCGAACTCGGTGACGCAGAGCACCACCGTCTGCGCCCAGGCCGCGCCCATCTCGCGCCGCAACGCCGTGACGCCGCCATCGAGTTGCGCCAGCGCGGGCTGCATCCGGTTGCCCTGCGCCGCATGCGTGTCCCAGCCGCCGATCTCGAGCGCCGCGACACGCGGCCCGTCGCGCGCGGCCAGCAGCCGGCCCGCGGCCGCGGCCAGAAGCTGGAAGCCGCCCCCCAGCGCGTCGGTCGATTCCAGCGCCGCAGCCGCGAAGCCGCGCCCACGCAGACCCTCCTGCATGCTGCGGCCCAGCACCGGATCCTCATGCAGCAGGTCGGCCATGCGCCCCAGCAATTCCGCATGCGGCCGCTGCGGCCGCGCCGGCGACCAGGTGCCAACCGGCTCGGGCCCGCGCAGAATCAGCGGCAGGCCCACCCCAACCGAGAGCCCGCGTCGCGCGCCCTGGTTGCCGGCGCACATATGCGCCAGCGCGCGGTTCAGCCAGCCGGCATTCAGCCGCTGCTCCGCCCCGCCTTCCAATAGGTCCTGCCCGTCGAAATGGCTGCGCGTCCGATAGGGGCCGGCGATGGCCTGGACCGGCAGCAATTCACCGCCGCGGTATAACTCCGCCATCCCGCGCAGCGCCGGATGCAGGCCGAAGAAGCCGCCGAGGTCGTGCACACCGCCGTCGCGCCCAGGCTCCGGCAGCGCGAGCGCGCCGCGAAGCCCCGCATAGTCAGGGTCGCCATAGGGCACCACGGCGTGCAGCCCATCCATCGCGCCGCGCAGCACGATGACCACAAGCCGCCGCTCGCCACGGGCGCCAGATGCCGGGATGTTCTGCGCCACCGCCAGACGCGCGCCGCCGAGCGTCGCAAGCGCGGACAGGCCAAGCAGAAGGCCGCGCCGCCCGATGGGTGGCAGATGCGCTTGGGTCATCGGCGCTGCATCTCCGGGCTGGTGAACAAAAGAGCCATCGCATCGCGCGCGCTGCCGGCACGCCGCACCGCCTCCCGCGTTGCGGGGCGCAGTAGCGGGCCGAGCAGCTCCTCGCCCATGTCGCGGGGATCGCGACGGGGGAAGCGGCCGGCCGTCTCATAGGCGACGTCGAGCCGCAGCATGACCTGCTCCGGGCTGGCCCAGGCCTGTGCAACGTCGCCCCAGCCATTCGGCTGCGGCGCGTTCCACAACGGCTGGCCGAGCGCAGCCATCGCGCCCAGCACGGGCCGCGGGTCAGTCCCGCCGCCAGCACGGAAGAGCGCCAGCGCGTATTCCCCGGGCGAACGCAGCTTGCCGAGGCGCGGCGCGCTGGCCGATGGCAAGCGCAGCAACGCGCGCGCCGCGGCGCCAAGGTCGCCATCGGTCTGGCGCAGCACCGCCTCGATGCGCGCCACATCGGCCTCGGCCGGCGCGTCTGCGATGAAATGCCGCACCAGGCGGAAGGCCAGCTGGCGCAGCGTAGCGGGATGCGCCGCAAGCTGCCGCAGCACGGCCTCGAAGCTGTCGGGACCGGCGGCCCAGGCCTGGCCGAGCAACTGCTTCTCGCCGGGTTCGTGGTTGGCGGGGCGGAAGACCGTGTCGAAGGGCGTCGCGTTGCGCTCGACCCCCCAGCCGCTCATCAACCGGGCGAGTTCCACGACATCCTGCTGGGTGTAGCCGCCGGCGGGCGAGAGCGTGTGCAGTTCCAGCAATTCGCGCGCGAGGTTCTCGTTGAGGCCCCGCCCGCTGCGTCGGCCAAAGGTGCTGTTCGGCCCGACCGAGGCCACCTGGTCGAGGTAGAACAGCATCGCCGGCGACTTGGCGACAGCGACCAGCAGATCCGCGAAGCGCCCCGTGACGCGCGGCCGCACGGCCTCCCGCAGGAATGCGGAGAAGCCGGTCATCGCCCCGAAGCCGCCGCGCTGGGAGACCGTGAAATGGTTGAGCCAGAACCCCGTCAGGCGGTCGTGGAAAGGAGCTTCGCTGGCCAGCAGATGCGCGACCCAAGCTTCCTGTTCGGCGCGGAACAGGCGGTTAACCGGGCTCTGCTGCCCCGGTGGCGGTGGCGCCGCGTCGTGCTCTCGCCAGGCGGCATAGCCATCCGCCGGGCTATATCCGGGCCGGCCGAGCGGGACCGGCGGGGCGCGCGTCTGCGCATCCAGCCAGGCGAGCGGATCGGTGGGCAGCGGCGCATCGCTCCGGGCACCATGGCCGAAGCGGTGCAGCGCCAAGTGGGACGAGAGCGTCATGGCAGAACCCTCTGCGCCGAATATGGCTGAAACCGGGCCGGGTCGGCGGGCGCAGGATGAAGCGGCCATTTACGACTGCGGTGCATGGCCAAGGCCGAGCACCGCCTGATACGATGGCCGCGCTGGAGGACCACCATGAACAACCCGCTGCTGCGCCTGGCCGACCATGCCGCAGGCTGGCACGGCAGAGCCTTGTCGCCGCAGCTCGAGCACCATGCCCGCCGCGCGCTGCTCGACTGGTTCGCCGCGCTGCTGCCCGGTTGCTCCCGCCCGCCTGCGACACTGCTGGCCGCCGCGCTCGCCAACGAGCGCGCCGCCGGGCGGGCGATCTGCTATGTGGATGGCGCGCGCGTGCCGCTGCGGCAGGCGGCGCTGATCAACGCGACGGCCAGCCACACGGTCGAGTTCGACGACATCTACCGCGATGCTGGCTACCACCCCGCCTGCCCCACCATCGGCGCGGCCCTGGCCGCGGCGCAGTCGGTCGGCGCCTCCATGCAGGACCTGCTGCGCGCGATCGTCGCGGGCTATGAGGTTGGCTGCCGCATCGGCGTTGCGGTCCAGCCCAGCCATTACCGCTACTGGCACACCACCGGCACCGTAGGCACTTTTGGCGGCGCGGCGGCCGTCGGCGTGCTGCTCGGCCTCGATGGCGGGCGTATGGCGCATGCGCTGGCCACCGCCGCCACCATGGCCGGCGGGCTGCAGCAGGCGTTCCGGGGCGAGGGGATGAGCAAGCCGCTACATCCCGGCCACGCCGCGGAGGCTGGCGCGCTGGCGGCGATGGCCGCGGCGCAGGGCGTGACCGGCGCGCTCGACGTGCTGCACGGCCCGGCCGGCTTCGCCGCCGCGACCAGCGAGGACACCGGCAAATGGGACGCCGCACTCGCCGATCTCGGGGAGCGGCACGCGATCGAGCACATCACCTTCAAGAACCACGGGTGCTGCGGACACATCTTCGCCGCCCTCGATGCGCTGGAGGAGCTGCGCGCCGCGCATGGCTTCACCGCCAGCATGGTGGAGCGTATCGAGATCGGCGGCTACGGCCCAACCAAGACGGTGTGCGACCGCCCTGAGGCGCGCACCGAACAGGATGCGCGCTTCTCGATGCAGTATTGCGCCGCTGCGCTGCTGCATCTCGGCGGCGTGCGGCTGGCCGCCTTCGAACCGCAGAATCTC
>CANHUF010000216.1 GCA_947463715.1 Sphingobacteriales bacterium | reverse complement strand
CAGTTCATCATCAGATTGGCTGCCAGCGTTCCCAGAATGATGATGTACCCAAAGGCGAACCAGTCCCATCCTCCAAATGCATGCCATGACGTTTTCAAAAAAGCGGGACCTGTCAGCGGCAAACTGAACAGCGCTCCGAAAAGAAACACAAATCTTAAGATAGTGAGGGGCGAATATTTTTGGGAGATGCTTCTGATTAAGATGAGATAGGAAGAATAACATACTGATCCCGCGAGAATCAGCAAATCGCCATAAAGGCTGGCAGGATGAGCAGTTGCACTGCTTGTTCTGTTTTTAATTAAAATAAATGCGCCTGTTAAGCCCATCAGCAATCCTGCCACCTTGTTCATGCCAAACCTTTCCTTGAGGAATACTGCTGCCAATACTGTTACAATAATGGGGGTAGACATGATAAGCAGCGAGGAGTGGATAGGGTTTGTTGCAGCCATTCCCATTACAGAAAATGTCTGATTACAGGTAACACCGAGTAAACCTGCCAGCATCAACAGCAGGTAATCTTTCTTTTCTATTTTTTCCCCTGATTTGGTAAAAAAAGCAATGGACAACAGCATGATGGCCGTAAAGGCAATGCGTGCAAATGAGATACCCGCTGGTTGCATTACATGTGGCGATAATTTTTTTACTGGCAATACGTTGGTGCCATAAAAAAAATTGGCGGCTACCAAGGCAGCCGCCGTAAGCACATTGTTTGTTTTAAGGGTTCTATCAGTATTTGAAAGGTTTGCCACCGGCCATTACCTCCTGAGTTTTTTCATCAAATGTTACTTTCTGTCCTGTTACAGCTGCAGCATTGGTCATGATGGTTGCAATAGAGTGCGTATAACCCGCTTCTACAGGAGCATTTGTTTGTTTCCTGCTGCGGATACACTCCATCCAGTTACGAACGTGTGCTGAAGTCAGCGCATCACCACCAGTATTGGCACCTGATTCAACTTTTTCAACTTTTTCAGTCAGGTTCAATTCAGGAAGCAGGAATGGTTTTTTGCCCATTGCCTTGGCAAAGCGTTCGTTCAAGCCTCCTTTAGGAGAAACCTTGTTGGTAATGAGGTTGAGCTCACCGCCATTACTGTAATAGATTTCGCTCGGAGATTCATCACCATTATGCATCCTGGACATGAATACAACCTGAAAACCTTTTGACAGGTCATCTACAGGTCCGTAATCCATTACTGTGGTGATGGTATCCCAGTTTCTTCTACCATCTTTCCACTGATAAATACCACCATTGGCAACTACGCTGCGGGGATGTGCCAATCCTGAAAACCAGTGAACAGTATCAATCTGGTGACTCATCCACTGACCTGCCAGTCCGGATGAATATGGCCAGAAAAGACGGTATTCCAGGTATTTACGCGGATCGAACTTCTCGAAAGGCCTGTTCATGAGGTAGCGTTTCCAATCGAGGTCCTCTTCCCGGCATTTGGCAACCAGTTCGGGCCTTCTCCAACGGCCAGGCTGGTTAACATTCCAGGTAAGTTCTACCATAGAAATGTCTCCGAATTGTCCGGATTTAATGAATTTATCAGCAGCATGATAATTGGCACCTGAACGTCTTTGTGAGCCCACCTGTATTATTCTGTCTGAAGCCTTGGCAGCTTTTAGGGCTGCACGGTTATCTTCCATTGTTTCAGCAAAAGGTTTTTCACAATAAATATCTTTATTCGCCTTGAGCGCTTCAATGGTATGCAGGGCATGCTGGAAATCTGCTGTTGAAATGAAGACAGCATCAATGTCTTTCAGTGCATACAATTCGTCATTGTTCCGGCAACCGATAATGTCATGACCCATTTTATTTTTGAGGTGTGCAACACCTTCTTCCCGGCGTACTTTCCAAATATCGGAAACTGCAACAATATCAAAGTTGAGTTCCTTGTAATGGTTCATGAAGGCAGGGATATGAGACTGTTTGTGCCTGTCAGAAAATCCAACTACACCAACCCTCACGCGATCGTTTGCGCCTAAGATGTTGCCGTAAGATTTGGCCGTTAGTCCCATAGATGCCAGTGCAGTTGCACCGGCGGCCTGGGCAGTTTGTTTGAGAAAATCTCTTCTGGGTGTCATGACCTGTTTTTTGGGTTATAATTTTTTCACTGATAAAAAGTGTAAGTGAATTTATGCAAATTCTCTTTCATCATCAAATTACACGCATTAAAGTTCTTTAATTTTGATGCTCCTGAAGGTTACTTTATCTCCATGGTCCTGCAACAAAATTCTTCCTTTTGCAGCGAGACCGAAATCTTTGTTTGCTGCATATTTGCTTCTTGCAACCAGAGCCAGAAATGTTGAACTGTTTCTGTTGTATTCAACCATTTTCCATCCATTGAGCCAGTGTTCAATTCTGCCATCAGGGTAGGCGATTACTCTGCCCCTGTTCCACTGACCGATTGCTACGCGGTCTCTTCTGGCAGCTTTGGGGTCGAGGCTTACGGCAGCGGGTATGAGGTCATAAACAGAAGACATTGTTCTGTTTCCAACAACACCTGCTTTGGCGTCCGGATGTTTTGCATCATCCAGAATCTGGTATTCAAGTCCAAGTGCTGATCTTTTTTCAGCATTTTCAACTACATAATATTTGATACCTGAGTTGGCTGTATCTGTCAGTTTGAATTCAAATTGCAGGTCAAATGCGCCGTATTCTTTTTCAGTTACAATGTCTCCGCCGTGTTTTCCTTTCGAAGATGGATCATTGTGCACGGTTAATTCACCCTGATTGACGGTCCAAACCTCTGACGGAAAGGTTGTTTTATTGGCACCTCTCCATCCGTTGGATGTTTGTCCATCCCACAGCAACTGATACCCCTGTGCTTTTTCTTCAGCAGAAATATTGTTGTTGAGCAGGTTGACTACAAAAATATTATCTGACGGGGCAGGCTTGAGATTGGTAGTTTTAATGCGGATATTTTTCCAATGGATTTCTTTTCCTTCGTTTTCCTTGTTACCGATGGCATGAACCTGCAATGCGATGAAGCCTGTTGGATTTACATCATCAATGATATGTGCACAGGGAACACCGTTGATCCATGTTCTGATGGAATTTCCAATGCATTCTATTTTATAATGGTTCCAGTCAGTCTTCTTGAAAGCTTTTTTGGCAGCAGGATTGTTTTCCAAAGAATACAACCAGCCGCGTCTGGCTTCATCATAAATGCCACCACTCCAGGCTCTGTCTGATGGGTCTACTTCTGCTTGATAACCATAAACGCGGTCTGGAATTTTTGCAGAGCTGTGCTCGCCGCCGGGTACGGCGGACTGACTTCTGAATTGCACACCGGAGTTCATGTCTGCAAACATTTTCAGGTCTAATTCCAGGACGAAGTCACCATATTTTTTTTCTGTTGCCAGGAAGGAATTAGGCTCCCCGAACTTGGTTATGCCAACAATTTCTCCGTTGCGGACTTCATACTTTGCTTTGCCGTTCAGTTGTTTGAACCCGCTGAGGTCTTTTCCATTGAAAAGGGAGGTCCATTCACCTGTTTTTTGCTGAGCCGAGGTAATTCCAATGGCAAACATGCCCAGTGATAGAAAGAATAATTTCATGTGAATTCATTTAATATTAGGCTTATCGTTGATTTGAACAAAATACTGTTTAATTACAAGTTTAAAGTTTAGAGTTGAGTGTTGAAGAAGTTAAGTTTCATCTCAACTTATTACCCCTGCCTTCCGAAGGCAAGCTCAACTTATCTCTCTCAACTTATTTCTTCCTCTTTCTGTTGGCAAACTTGTGCCTTTTGCCCAGCCTTCGGCTGGCAGGCTCGTGCCTCTCTTCCCTCGTGCCTTTTCCTAAACTCCTCCAAATGCAACAAAACCTCCATCAACCTGAATGTCGGTGCCATTGACAAATTTTGACGCATCACTTAAAAGGTATATCAATGCTCCGATCAGTTCATCAGGTTTACCCATGCGGTTTACTGGTGTTTTTTTCACCACGAGATTACCTCTTTCCGTATAGGTGCCATCAGGATTTGTAAGCAGTGTTCTGTTTTGCTCAGTCAGGAAAAACCCAGGCATGATGGAGTTCACCCTGATCTTATCTCCATGTCTTTTGGCCGTTTCAACTGCCATCCATTTCGTAAAGCAATCAACCCCTGCCTTACCGATGCTGTAACCAAGTACCCTGGTAATTACCTGTTTGGAACTTACAGAAGAAATATTGATGATGCTTCCACCCGTTTCCTGTTTTGCCATGACTGCACCGAGAACCTTAGTAGGAATAATTGTTCCATAAAGATTAAGGTCAAGTACATTTTTTAATCCTTCGATGTTCATGTCAAAGACATCTTTGTCTGGCATGATTACACCCTGTGGCATATTGCCACCCGCACCATTGACAAGTCCATCAATCCTGCCAAATTTTTCGATGGTGATATCTCTTACTTTTTCTATATCTCTTTCGTCGAGTACATTGGCTTTTATAAAAAGCGCATTGCCACCTGCTGCATTGATTGCATCAGCACGCTTGTTTCCCTCTTCTTCATTTCTTCCCACAATCACAGCAGTTCCTCCGAAATCAACGATGCCATCAATGAAGGCTTTTCCCAATATGCCGGTTCCTCCGGTAACAATGATGACTTTACCTTTTAATGAAAATAAATCTACGTAGCTCATTGGCTGATTTTTTAATCTGTTATTCACTCCTGCCTAAGGCAGGTAAAATTCACTATTTACTAACGCGATGTGCTATTAAATCGCAATAAACTCCCCTCCTGGTCAGGAGGGGTGCCGAGACAAATGAACGAAGTGAGTTTGTTGAGGCGGGGTGGTGGAGTCAGATTTCTAAATCCACCACCCCGTCACCTGCCTGCGGCAGGCAAGCTCATTCGTCAGCACCTTCGGTGCCGACTCTTTCGTGCCACCCCTCCTGGCCAGGAAGGGAATTATTGATTTTTTTTAATAGCACAATCTGTTATTCACTCCTGCCTAAGGCAGGTAAAATTCACTATCCACTAT
>CANHUF010000215.1 GCA_947463715.1 Sphingobacteriales bacterium | reverse complement strand
CGTCATGGAAGCAAGAAGCGTCCATTTTATTTCATCGTAGTAGCTGATGCCCGTGCACCTCGTGATGGTAAGTTTATCCAGAAAATTGGTACTTACAATCCCCTCACACATCCTGCTACTGTATTAATTGATCGTCAAAAATCCCTTGAATGGCTTAACAACGGTGCTCAGCCTACTGACACTGTTCGTAAAATACTTTCAACCAAAGGTGTTCTTTACCTCAAGCATTTGCTTCGTGGTGTAACACTCGGTTTGTTTGATGATGCTACTGCTATGACCAAATTTGAAGTATGGCACCAGGAGCAGGAAGCAAAATTCAGGGCTCGTCAGGAAGCAGCTGCTCGTGAGCGTCGTGAAAGACGTCGCGGTACTCCAATGAGGCGTCCAAACAATGCTGCACCTGCTGAAGGTCAGCAAGGTTCCGCAGAATAAAACAATTGCAACACTTTATAAAGCCTCGTTTTTAACGGGGCTTTTTTTGTACTATGGATAATTTTCTCAGTATAGGAAAGCTGGCAGCAACCTTTGGAATAAAAGGAGAGCTGGTGCTTGAGCATCACCTGGGTGAAGATTCAAGCCTGGAAGGTATTACAGCGTTGTTTATAGAAGAGCTGGAGGGTAAGTTTTTGCCTTATTTTGTATCTGGTGTAAGACGCAAGTCGGATAATGAATGGCTTGTTGCCTTTGAAGGTATTGATTCACCAGAAAAAGCCAAAAGGTTTGTCAAAAAGAAAGTCTGGCTCCCCGAGACTGATGTCAAAAAGACAGCATCCGCTTCTGCTCCAATTTCACTGCTTGGCTTTACCGTATTTGACGGTAAAAAGGCTTTGGGTAAAGTGCTGGAGGTAATCGAACAACCCCTTCAGATTCTCCTCAGGCTGGAGATAGAGGGTAAGGAAGTCCTTGTTCCCATTAACGAAAGCACGCTTGAGGGAATTGATCATAAGAAAGAAAAGATTTTTCTGATTTTACCAGAGGGACTGTTGGATATTTATTTAAATTGAGGGATAGTTCCCTCCCGTGAAACCACAACAAACCTATATTGCTCATTTTGACCTGGATGCTTTCTTCGTATCAGTTGAAAGAATTCTGGATCCTTCCCTGGTTGGAAAGGCGCTGATATTGGGCGGATCCAGGGAGAGGGGAGTGGTAAGTACTTGCAGTTATGAAGCCCGTAAATTTGGCGTCCGCTCTGCCATGCCGATGGCAAGGGCAACGGCACTTTGTCCGCATGCCATTGTTATGAAAGGAACACGCGGACAATACAGTAAATACTCCCAATGGGTAACCGATATCATTGCTGCAAAGGCACCTGTTTTTGAAAAAGCTTCGATAGATGAATTTTACATTGACCTGACAGGGATGGATCGTTTTTTTGAGCCACTGCAATGGACAATAAACCTGAGGCAGGAAATCATGGAAACAACAGGCTTGCCGATTTCATTTGGTTTGGCTTCCGGTAAAATGGTGGCCAAAATGGCTACCAATGCAGCCAAACCTAACGGGTACCTGCAGGTTCTGCCTGGATGTGAACAGGAGTTTTTGGGTCCACTTCCGGTAGGCGAGATTCCTGGCGTAGGAGAGCACATGCTGAAAAGCCTGAATGCACTGGGGATTATTAAAATCAGCGATCTTGCTGCCTTCCCGGTTCAGCTGCTTGAAAAATACTTCGGTAAATATGGAGAATTACTTGCACTGAAGGCAACAGGAGCATATACAGGGACCATCCATACCACACATGAGTCAAAGTCCATTTCAACTGAACATACTTTTTTTGAAAATACAGCTGATCAGGATTACCTGCAGGCAGAATTGCTTCGGATGACAGAAAAGCTGGGTTTTGAGTTACGTGAAGACCAGAAAATGACCAGGTGTGTTGCTGTGAAAATAAGGTATCCTGATTTCTCAACCCATACGAAACAGGTTGCCATCAAGTCAACTTCTTATGATGATGAGATAATCAGGGTTGTCAGAGAACTGTTCCGACAGCTTTATGATGGTAAACAACAGGTAAGGCTGATTGGGGTCCGTTTCAGCGACCTCACTGCTGCATCTGTTCAAACTGATATCTTTGAAAACAGGGTAAAGAAGGCCAATCTGTATGCCGCGATCGATGGGGTCAAAAACAGGTTTGGAAAGGGTAAACTCGCACGCGGCAAATAACGCTACTATTCAGTACCTTTGCAGCATGTCAACGTTAAGCAAACCGAATATCCGCAGTTTTACCAAACAGGAAATCGGTGAATATCTTGAATCAATAGGAGAGAAGAAGTTCCGGTTACAGCAAATATGGGAGTGGTTATGGCAGAAGCATGCATTCGATTTTCAGTCGATGTCTAACCTCTCCAAAGAACTCAGGACAAAGCTTGAAGAAAAGTTTAGTTTCCCCTCTCTGAGTGTTAATACCACCCAGTACAGCGAAGATGGAACTGTCAAGTCGCGTTTCAAAACCCATGACGGCCATAAAATCGAGGGTGTCCTGATCCCAACAGAAGAAAGGCTCACAGCATGTGTTTCCTCACAAATCGGATGCAGCCTGAGTTGTAAATTTTGTGCTACAGGCTTTCTTGAGAGACAACGAAACCTGACTTTTGATGAAATCTATGATGAGGTTGTATTGATCAATCAGCAGGCACAGAAAACACATGAGAAAAAGCTCACCAACATCGTGTTCATGGGTATGGGCGAACCCTTGTTGAATTACAGAAGTGTGCTTAAGGCAATAGAAAGGATAACCGCACCAGACGGTTTGGGTATGAGTCCGCGCCGGATTACTGTTTCTACTGCTGGTGTTGCCAAAATGATCAGACAACTGGGAGATGATCAGGTGAAATTCAAACTGGCACTTTCGCTCCACGCAGCCAATGATAAGAAGAGGAGTGAAATCATGCCCGTTAATGAAACCAATGACCTGAATTCACTTATTGATGCTTTAAATTATTTTTACAAGCAGACAAAAAATGAAATCACCCTGGAGTATATCCTTTTTGATAATTTCAACGACTCACTCGAGGATGCTGCTGAACTGATGAAGGTCTACAGGCAGGTGCCTGCAGATCTGGTGAATATCATCGAGTATAATCCCATTGATTTCGCGAGATTTAAGAAGCCTTCAGAAGAAAAAACAGCAGCCTTTATGCAGTTCCTGGATAAAAACAGGGTAAACACAAGGTTGAGGAAAAGTCGCGGTAAAGATATTGATGCGGCATGCGGACAACTTGCCAACAAATAAAAGGCAATTCATGTCTTTGTGATCAAAGCCCATTATGATAATTTGTATTTAGTTAATCCCTGTTGAAAAACAGTAAATCAGCAACATGAAAAGAACAGACAATTTTGACAAGTTCGCTTCCCGGAAGAAGAACAGCGCCATCAAGGAAGAATTTAGGCAGGAGAAAAAGAAATTCAAAAAAGAGCGCTCTGAGGCCATTGAAAAGAAAAAACTAGAACTCCGGGCAGCACATGCAGGCACAAGTTCAAAACCACACCAGCATCAGGTTGTAAAGAAAACCGGAAGGCCTTCCGAAAACGACCACCGCGCCCCCATTACAGTCCGGAAGGAGGATAAGTCCATGCCTTTAAACAAATATGTTGCACATTGTGGTGTCTGCTCCCGGAGAGACGCTGTTGAACTTATTAAAGAGGGCAAGCTAAAGGTAAATGACGTTATTGTTACAGAGCCTGGCTTTAAAGTTGAACCCAATGCCCTGGTGTTTTTTTCGGGTAAACGTATTTTCCCGGAGAAAAACCTGGTTTATATACTTCTGAATAAACCCAAAGATTACATCACCACTTCTGAAGATCCCGACGGCAGGAAAACCGTGCTGGACCTTATCAAGGGGGCAACTATCGAAAGGGTGTTTCCGATTGGCAGACTAGACCGGAACACTACAGGGGTCTTGTTACTTACGAATGATGGGGATATGACCCAGAAGCTGTCTCACCCGTCTCATGAAGTTCGTAAAATTTATGAGGTGAAGCTGGATAAACCGCTCGGGAAGCTTGATTTTGAGCGGGTGCTGCGCGGACTAGAACTGGAAGACGGTTTTGTAAGAGCTGATGCGCTGGCATACTCTGATCCCAAAGACAAATCAATTATTGGCATTGAATTGCACAGCGGAAGAAACAGAATTGTAAGAAGAATATTTGAATCACTGGGGTATGATGTCCGTAACCTGGACAGGGTGATGTTTGGTAACCTCACCAAGAAGAATGTGGAGCGTGGGAAATGGCGGTTTTTGAATGAGAAGGAAATCAGGTTGCTTAAGTTCATGAACAGTTCTTTCATAAAAAAATCTGATGCTTCATTGGTACCGCAAACCAGTCGTTTTGAAGATTTTGATGAAGTGCCTGAATTGGAACTGCCTAAGGCAGCAACACCTGAGCCGGAAAAAAAGAAAGGCGGGATGCGTCAGCGAAAGACACTTGATGGCAAGAAGATTTTACAGGTAAATCCCAATAAGCCTGCAGGTCCTAAAACGCTCAAATTATCTGGTAAGCAGCCTTCAACAGGCAGGCAACAGGGAGAATATCGTACAAGGCCCGATTTCGAAAACAAAACAGATCAGGTTATTAAAAAATGGGAGGATAGGGTTGGTAAAGATGGCGGCAATGGCAGCTTTGGGCAGACCCCCCGTCAGGGAAAACCTGTTGCAGTAAAACGCAGGGATGATGCTACCCACCAGGGCAAAAACTTTACGGTAAGAGGCAAGAGCAGTTCGGGCAAATCTTTTCCGGTGAAAAAAAGAGATGATGGGGGCAGTCCATTTAAACCAACCCGAGCCAAACGTTTCTGATTATGCATGCAATGCCTCAATTGATATACAGTGATGAAAACCTGCTGGCAGTAAACAAGCCATCAGGTTGGTTGTCTATTCCTGATCGCCATGATGCTGAACTGCCATCTGTCAGTAAATGGCTGGAGGGGAAAGGTGGAAGGATATTTATTGTACACCGTATAGACAAGGATACCAGCGGTTT
>CANHUF010000214.1 GCA_947463715.1 Sphingobacteriales bacterium | reverse complement strand
ATCGCTTGGAACTATATTTGGCGCAAATACATTAAATGTGATATCAGAACCATAAGTAGTGCTTATTAGCCCATTATACATCGAAACAGATGAGTTATTATATTCTGAGCTACTTACATCTTGCGGACTTGTAGTATTTGCAGAAATCCATCGTGACGAATAGTTTGGGTATGTTCCGCCACTAGACACAAATCTATAATAAACACCCGGCATTATTCCTCCAACCTTCAGAGCCGAGCTAGTTAGTTGATTTACATAGTCAATACCACCTTCTACTCCTTTCAAAATAATACGCAGTCCCGATGGAAGATTCGATACTGTAAATGCGAAAGTGGTATATCTTGAGTTTTCGTACGGTTCGGCATCGAGTAACGCTTTCACTCTACTATCTAGCGCAGTGTACGATCTAAACTTTCTTCTGTAATAAATCATATCATTCACGGCAGGTGTATTCAGGTAGTCGTATGGCGTTTGAGCCAATGATAGTGCAGTTTCCTCGATAGGCGCGTTGAGATTAGCATTAACGGTGAACGAGTATTCTGTAGAATAAACCGGGGCTCCACTACTAATATCGCCGGTCGCATACGTATTGTATGCTGTAATAGAAACAGTAACTGCGGTTTGCCCCACAGGCGGATTGTATACAAAAAACGTAGTATCTGCTGGTATAGATGGAAGTGGAAGCGTAGCAAGATTGGTCTCTATAATATAATAGTAGCTATCCAATGCGACAGAATCCCCGGGAACTAACGAGTTATTGAATGCAGGTGGGTCATATGTAACTACCATACGATTTCGTATCAAGTTTGCACTCAGATTTCGAACAGCCGAAGGATATCCCTTTGGTACCGAAAATGCGCCTACTGATGTGGATGCTTTATTCGGGGGTTCTGTGCTATAGTTCGAGTACCATATCCTGAGATTCGGATTAACAAGGACTGTTTGAAATATCGTGTCATAATATATGTATGTAGTTCCACTCGAACCGCTTGTACCCGTAGTCATATTGAGTACTAAACTTTCAGTTGCTGCTGGCATAGATGGAAGTGTAACTGTGCCCCCGTCATGTATTATCTCTGCATTAAACTGTGTTATCAATGGAAGTTTGCTGGAAGAAAATCCAGTTTGAGTTTGAAGTGGATAAGTCCAACTGAATGTTTTACTCACGTTTGTTGAAGTTTGAAGGCTAAGATTGGTAGGCGCAAGTGGAATCCCGAATAGATCAAAGTTTGCGCGTGGTAACTGATCCCAAGATTTCGACGCGTTTCCGATTTTCAATATATTATTCGTAGTATCAAATCCGGGTTCACCATCCATAAGAATAGTGGTAGTTGTTGCCCATTCATTTGCAGTATCTCGTCGTAAACGGAACTTTACATTGGCAGTTGCGCACGCCATTTGTTAAACTCCACATACTAATGTATTCGCGTTTCCTGCATCGTATTCTTCTTCGCCATCTTCACCGTCCACGACCTCACAGTACTCACTCTCAACACCACCTGCATCGAAAATAGAGTAGCATATCTTCTCAACCACGTCTGATACGGTAGGGATCGGGTTATTGATAATAGATGTAAGAAAATATGCTTCTAGCGATCCGTTTGTAGAACCAATCGATACGCGTGTTTCCTTGATTGTATCGCGTTTACCCGCCATCGCATGAATAATCGCCCTTCGTCTACTTTTTTCAGTGAACATAGATGCGTCTCCGCTTTTCGACTGAATATGTTTCGTTCGACCGACTTGTTGCGGAGCTAACATAAAAGGTAAACTTGGCTTTACTGGGGCAGCCGGTATGCTATAAAACGCATACGCGAGTATCAATGACATAAGCCCAATACATATAACATTCAAGTTCATATTATTCATCTCACTGAAAACGAATTGTACACAGCTACGACTGGAATATCAGACACACAATGGCAGACCTATCCAAGCAGTACCGCAAGCACACTCACCGCGAGCACATTTTGAATCTTCCCGATACATACATTGGGAGTATTGAAAATGCGAGCGAGGAGGCGTATGTGGTCGACGGAGAGTCATTCGTATTGAAGACACTCAAGCAGTTCAACCCCGGATTCTACAAGCTGATTGACGAGTTGCTGGTAAACGCACACGACCATGTCATTCGACTGAGTCAGCGTAAATCAGATAACCTAGTTAAGAAGATTGAAGTTTCCGTCAAGGACAACGCAGTGTTTACAATTCGCAATGATGGCGAGTCTATTGATGTGGAAAAGCACCCCGAGTATGGAGTGTTTATCCCACAGCTGATCTTCGGCGAGCTCCTGACATCCACCAACTACGACAAGGATGAAAAGAAGCTAGTGGGTGGCAAGAATGGTTATGGTGTCAAGCTAGTCAATATCTTTGCAAAGAAGTTTCAAATCACGATCGTAGATGCCAAGCGTGAGTTGAAGTACGTTCAGGTATTCGAGGACAACATGTCTAAGATTCATGCGCCAAAGATTAGCAAGTCTAAAGTCAAGTCTTTCGTGGAAGTTGAGTGGACACCAGATTTCGCTCGCTTTGGCTGGAAGGATGCGCAAATCCCGGCGGATGTTCTATCTCTTGTTCAGCGTCGAGTGTACGACCTTGCTATGACAGTTGGAACCACTGTTCGTGTTTCGTGGTGCGATACAGTCATTAAGTTCCGCAACCTGGCTGAATATGCGAGAGCCCATATAGTAGGGGATGCCAATAAAACAGCACCTATCCTGACATACACGGCCGAGCCTTTCCTTCAGCTGGCAATCACGGACTCGCCTCTCGACCGTATGCTCAGCGTAGCCTTTGTAAACGGCATCTGGACGAAAGCGGGGAAGCACATCGAGGATATTACGTCCCAGATAGTTTCTCATGTGTCGATGTTTCTGGAGACGAAAAAAAAAATCAAGGTCAAGCCAGCCCTTATCCGCGAGTCTATTGCGGTATTCATCAACTGTCTCGTTGAGAACCCTGCCTTCAGTTCTCAAACCAAGGAAGTCATGACCACCAAAACAAACTTCAAGCTCCCTGAGGACTTCCTCAAGAAGATTGTAGCAAAGCTAGGCATCGTCGATAAGGTCATGGCCCAGCAGAATATCAAGGATAACAAAGAAAATACAAAAACCGATGGCAAGAAGCAGTCCAAACTCACCGGCATCCCGAAGCTCGATGATGCTGTCTACGCCGGAACCGCTAAGAGTCATGAGTGTACGCTTATTCTAACGGAGGGAGACTCAGCTAAAGCCATGGCACTTTCGGGTCTGTCGCAGGAACAGCGTAAGTATTACGGCGTGTTCCCTCTGAAGGGTAAGGTGTTGAACGTGAAAGATACATCTGTTCGCAAAGTGGAACAGACAGAAGAGATCGCAAACCTGAAAAAGATTGTTGGGCTGGAAAGTGGCAAAGAGTATGCTGATGTAAAGAGTCTGCGGTACGGACGGATTCTGATCATGACCGACCAGGATTACGATGGCTCACATATTCGCGGTCTTCTAATCAACTTGTTCCATGAACTCTGGCATACTCTGCTAGCAGTTCCCGGATTCCTGGCGTACATGGCAACTCCGATTGTGAAGGCGACGAAAGCAAAGCAGGTCAAGTCGTTCTATACGCAGTACGAATACGAAGAGTGGAAGAAGACAGATGCTTCACGTGGTTGGACTGTTAAGTATTACAAGGGATTGGGTACATCGACGCGCGACGAAGCAAAGGAGTACTTCCAGAAGCTGAATATCATGCCGTATTCGTATACCGGTAAGGAGTCGGATAACAGTATCGATTTGGCGTTTAACAAAGCAAAAGCAGACAATCGCAAGGACTGGTTGAAATCATACTCCCGTGAGAACATTCCGGGACCAAGTGCGGTTCTTCCGTATGAAGAGTTCGTAAATAAAGACCTGATTCACTTCTCGAACTACAATTTGGAGCGTTCGATTCCGAATGTTATGGACGGGCTGAAAACGTCGCAACGCAAGATTCTGTTCTCTGCGTTCAAGCGTAACTTGAAATCTGAAATCCGTGTAGCCCAATTTGCAGGGTATGTATCTGAGCATTCTGGGTACCATCACGGTGAGGCGTCGTTGAATGATGCGATTGTTGGCATGGCGCAGGACTTTGTGGGGTCAAATAATATTGCGTGGTTCGTTCCGCAGGGACAGTTCGGGACGCGGTTGCAAGGTGGATCGGACGCCGCGTCTCCTCGTTATATCCATACATATCTGCAACCCTATATCAAGAATCTAGTTCCTGAAGAAGACTTTCAGTGCCTGACGTATCGCGACGATGATGGCATTCCAGTTGAGCCTGAGTGGTATGCTCCCATTCTGCCGATGCTTCTTGTTAACGGCTGTCGCGGTATTGGTACTGGTTATTCGACATTCATCCCGTCGTTTAATCCCAAGCACTTGAAGGGGATGCTTCTCAAGTGGTTGGACACTGGAGATGGACTGGATGAGATGCTTGTTCCGTGGGTGCGTGGATTCACCGGACGCATTCAGATGGAGAAGGAGACTGAGTGTACGCTTGAGGGAACGCTTGAGAAGGATACGATAACTGAGTTGCCTGTCGGGACATGGACGGCAGATGTGCGTGAGAAGTTGGACGACATGGTTAAAGACGGTAAGGTCCGTGATTATACGGATATGTCAACAGATGTCAATGTCTGTATCAAAGTTAAGGTCGATGACACAAAGGTACTTGACAAGATTTTGAAGACAAGCTGGAAGATGACGAACATGCATGCGTTTGACTCGAAGGGTGTTATTCACAAATACGCGACACCAAATGAAATCCTGAAAGAGTTTGCAAGTGTTCGACTCGATTTGTATGCCAAGCGTCGGGCTGCGATGCTGGCCGATTTGAAAGACAAGTTGCCCTATCACGAGAATGTAGTACGATTCATTCGGCAGCAGTGTGAAGAAGTTCCTCGTCCGGATCTGCGTCGCAAGTCGCCAGAGGAGTGTGATGCGCTTCTGAAGTCAGAGAAGTTTGTACAGATTAAGGGTTGTTTCGATTACCTGATGAATCT
>CANHUF010000213.1 GCA_947463715.1 Sphingobacteriales bacterium | reverse complement strand
GATACTATTCCCAATTTCAATTATGCGGGATTTTACTGGCTGATAAACACTTTCATCCGGATCCTCAATCAGGTTCAGTAATGCTGCTATCTCACCTGCTGTACCTGTCATAAGCTGATTTAACTATTTCTTTGAAGTCTTTTTCTTGCCTCTTGAAGGATTTGCAATGGCATATTCAATCATTTCTTTTACCTCCTCAATGGTCAAATCATTCACCAGGTCATGTTTTTCTTTGGGTATTGGAAAGTTTCTCAATCCCTTTTTAATATATGGACCATATGGACCTTTCAACAGTTGTAATTTTTCCTTTTCGAATACTTTTATAGTGCGCTCGTCTTTTGATTTTCTCTTTTCTGCAATGATTGGAATAGCAGTTTCAAGCATGATTTCATATGGATCAAAATCCTTTGAAAGGGAATAAAATTTTCCAGCATGTGCTATATATGGACCGAATCGGCCTATATTAACCTGTACTTGCTCATCTTCGAAAATTCCAAGAATCCTGGGTAACCGGAATAATTCCATTGACTCTTCCAAAGTAATGGTTTCAATACTTTGATCAGCCTTAAGCTTGGCAAATCGCGGTTTTTCTTCTTCAGTTGTTTCCCCAATTTGAACCATGGGTCCATATCTACCCATTCTTGCAATTACCCTTTTGCCACTGGATGGATCGTT
The DNA here is from genome assembly GCA_947463715.1 of Sphingobacteriales bacterium. GTDB lineage: Bacteria > Bacteroidota > Bacteroidia > Chitinophagales > Chitinophagaceae > Pollutibacter. Next base: position 4,349 of record CANHUF010000213.1, on the reverse strand, counting down.
ACCCAATTCTCTTTCACCACTTATTCTTTCAGCCGTTTGCATCGTGCTGTCTACATCGATTTTAAATGGCGCGTAGAAATCTTTAAGCATTCTACTCCAGTTCTCTTCACCTTCCGCTATGTTGTCAAATTCATTTTCAATTTTGGCAGTAAATCCATAATCCATGACATTTGTAAAATACTGGATCAGAAAATCTGTAACCACAGATCCCAAATCCGTAGGAAACAATTTTGATTTTTCTGCTCCTGTATTTTCCTGATCTGTCGATTTTGAAATTTTATCGTTAACCAGTTTTACAATCCGATAGTCTCTTTTGGTGCCATCTTTATCCCTTTTTTCAACATAACCTCTTTTAAGAATAGTTGAAATTGTTGGTGCATAAGTAGATGGGCGTCCAATTCCTAATTCTTCCAATTTTTTTACAAGAGATGCTTCAGTATATCTCGACTGTGGTTTTGTAAACCTTTCTGTTGCTACCATTTTTTCAAGATCCAGCGTCTGTCCTTTTTCCAGCAATGGTAGCATTCCGGCAGCTTGTCCATCTTCTGATTCATCCGCATCGTCGTCGTCATGACTTTCAAAATAAACCTTTAGAAAGCCATCAAACTTTAATACTTCTCCTTCTGCTTTTAAAGTTTCTTTTTGAGTGGAAATCGAGATATCCGCTATGGTTTTTTCAAGTTCAGCATCAGCCATCTGACTGGCCATAGTGCGTTTCCAGATTAAGTCGTACAAACGTTGTGCATCAGCTATATCTACCTTGTTTTTATCCATGTAGGTTGGCCTGATTGCTTCATGGGCTTCCTGTGCTGATTCGTTTTTATTTTTAAACTTTCTGCTTTGGTGGTATTGCTTACCGTAATTGTCAGTTATTTGTCGGGCAATCTCTGTTTTTGCTGTATCACTTAGGTTCACACTGTCAGTTCTCATATAAGTAATATGACCAGCCTCGTATAGCTTCTGAGCAAGAAGCATGGTTTTACTTACGCCATATCCTAATTTTCTACTTGCTTCCTGTTGAAGTGTTGACGTTGTAAATGGGGCAGCAGGTGTTTTTTTAGCTGGCTTTTTTGTGATGTCAGTTACCTTGAAATTGGCATTGATACAACCTTTGAGAAATGCTTCTGCATCCTCAAGTTCATTTTTTTTGGCACCTTCAGCCTTAAAATGTACCTGTTTGCCATTGATATCTTTTGCGCCAAAAAACGCTTCAATTCTAAAACTTGAAGTTGAATTAAAATGATTAATCAAACGTTCTCTTTCAACAATAAGTCTAACTGCTACACTTTGAACCCTGCCTGCACTCAGGTTATTCTTCATGCTCATCTTTCTCCATAAAATAGGAGAGAGCTCAAATCCGACAATTCTATCGAGAATTCTTCTGGCTTGTTGTGCGTTTACGAGATTCATATTTACTGTTCTCGGATGCTCAACTGCTGCTTTAATGGCTGGTTTTGTTATCTCGTGAAATACAATTCGCTTAGTGCTAACAGGATCTAATCCTAAAACTTCACATAAATGCCAGCTAATTGCCTCACCTTCTCGGTCCTCATCCGTAGCAAGCCACACTTCTCCAGATTTTTTTGCAATTTGCTTCAATTCCCTGACTACCTTTTCTTTATCCTCCGGAACAATATACCTGGGTTTAAATCCTTTTTTTATGTCAATTCCCATGTCATCTTTCTCAAGATCCCTTATGTGACCATAACAGCTTTTAACCTCGAAATCAGACCCCAGAATTTTTTCTATGGTTTTGGCCTTTGCAGGCGACTCAACAATCAGTAGGTTTTTTGCCATTTTCTTTCTCTCCGGTTTAAATCTCTTCTAATTCGATGCCTTTGGGTTAATAAAACTTTTGACTAATTGCTTCTGAAGATGCAATAATAAGGTAAACAAAACGATTTTTACATCAATCAGAATCAAAATGAACTAAAAAACTGATAAAAAAGAAGAGAATTTTCACCATTTTCTGGGGAAAAACCTCATTTTTTAATTTTAATTACCCTGCTGTCAAAAAGGTTATTGTTTTTTTAACAACTCTATTATCCTTATAAATTCTTCTGTGTCCCAGCCCTGTTGTAATCATGAATTCAATGTTCTTTGGCTGTAATTCAATAATGGGTTTTACATCACTCAAAGGAGTAATGTCATCATCCTCATCGTGAACCCATAAAATTGGATTTTTAATGTGCGTTAACGCACGCCTGACAGAATAATAAGAAGGGTCTTTACCGGATTTATCTATGATAAACTGGTTGATACCTGCTTTTACGCCATTACTTAACCTGAAAAAACGAACGAAAAGACCAATTGCTGAAGTTGTTTCAGTTGCAGGTGCAATAAGCACAACTCGGGCATTTTCATTTTCTCCTTTTTCCAGATAAAGACTTATGGCAAGGCCGCCAAAAGAATGCGCCATATATCCATTGAACTTCCCTTCTTTAGCTTCAAGCTCCCTCAGCATATCTGAATATTCGGGAACAGTGATGGTTTTCCCTTCTGATTTGCCATGTGCTTTGGCATCCATGGCAAAAACCCCATAGCCGGCATTGATAATTGGCTGAATGTACCGGTCAAAATTATAAGCGCGTGATTCAAATCCATGGATAATCAGAATCTTTTTTTCATATTCGGGATGCCAGCAGTAACCATAAATATTTAAACCGTTTACATTAAGATGTACAGGTTTAGATTTCTCAAAAACCGGTGGTGCAACCGGGCGTGGTTTTCTATAAGGTGTTGAAAAAATTCGAAATGCGGTTTTGGCTGCCCATTTGGACGAAAATGCTGCCTGAAAATTTAACTTTGCCCTTAAATAAAAAATTACAACCTGCTGGGCTGTTTTCATACAGAGGATTTAATCGTGCAAATATAATCCCGAAGCCACTCATTTGCAGATTAAATTGTAGTGAATAATTTAACTTTATGCCATAATGAATTTACTGGAAAGACTTTCCCGCATTAAAATGCTTGTTTTCGATATGGATGGGGTGCTGACTGATGGCAAAATTATTGTGATGCCAGATGGTCAGTGGGTTCGTTCCTCCAACATAAAAGATGGTTATGCAATTCAGCTTGCAGTAAAAAGTAATCTGATTATCGCCGTTATCACTGGATCTCATGATGCAGGTATTGCCTCCAGACTGCTTAAACTTGGCGTAACTGAGTTTTATCAGCAGGTTAAATCAAAATCAGAGGTACTTTCATCTCTTATGCATAAATATAACCTGGGTTCTGAATATGTTCTCTTCATGGGTGATGATATACCAGACCTGGAAGCATTTGAAATTGCGGGTATTAAAGCCTGTCCCAGCAATGCTGCTGCTGAACTTCTTGCTAAGGCTGATTTTATATCAACAAAAGTTGGCGGGGACGGATGCGTAAGAGAAGTACTTGAAAAAGTTTTAAAAATTAATGGTAAATGGGGAACTGAAAATAAAATCAGCAGTATATGAATCGTTTTTTTTTACATATACGGTCATTTACAAGTTTGATCAGGATTCAAAACCTGGCTTTCATTGTTTTTACACAGTATTTTTTCTATTTCTTTATTTTAATACCCATCTATAAGGATAATCCAGGTAGTATTGTGCTCCGGTTAAACGGACTTCATTGGCTTGTTCTGGCATCTGTGTTGATTGCAGGTGGAGGATACATCATAAATGATTATTTTGACCTCAACATTGATAGAATTAATAAACCCCAGAAGTTAGTAGTCGACAGGTTCATCAGCAGGCGTTGGGCTATGTTTCTTCATTTAATTCTTTCTTTTGCTGGCATACTGATCAGTGCCTATATCGCTTATTTATTAAGTAATCCATTGCTTCTGGTTTTCAATATCATTAGCGTTTTTCTCTTGTTTGTATATTCCAGTACATTCAAAAAGAAACTATTAACTGGAAATGTTATCATCGCCGCCTTGTCTGCATGGGTGATTATGGTATTATTTGTAGCCATGTGTCAATGGAATTCCGGAACCCTGGTGCCGGAATGGACTACCCAATTGCATGAAGTGTATAAAATCGCTCTAGTATATTCAGCTTTTGCTTTCATTGTTTCATTGATCAGAGAAGTTGTCAAAGACATGGAAGATGAAGAGGGTGATAAAAAAAATGGATGCAAGACAATGCCTATTGTTTGGGGAATTAAATCAACAAAAGTTTTCATTGGTGTTTGGATACTTGTCCTTTTTGGGTTACTGATTGTTTTTATTTTCAATCTGATTATTGCAGGATGGCTACTGGGTGTATTGTATATAATTTTCGTTTTATTGCCTTTTCTCTTCAGGATTTATATGTCTTTCAGTAAAGCGGTAGTTAAAAAAGAATATTCCCAAATCAGTCGTGAAG
>CANHUF010000212.1 GCA_947463715.1 Sphingobacteriales bacterium | reverse complement strand
TTTTTCTTCTTTTCCCAAATTTATCCTTTTGCAGTTTTACCTCAATGTGAAAAAAACATTTTTTTAGGTGAAAAAAACAATTCTTTGACGTCAAGCTTCTTAAATTTTGTAAAGCGTTGAAAATCAAATAATTGTGTTTTTTTGAAATCTGTTGAAGATTTTGCGTCAGTTGCGTAATTTCTGCAACCTGGTAAAAGGGTGTAATTACGTTGTTGATTTACAGGTAATTATTCTATCATTGCAATTATTTACAATATCCAACCTTACCAATTGTTAAATTCATGGAGCAGATAAAAGTTGCCATAGCTGACGATCATGTTCTTTTCAGGGCAGGTGTTAAGACTGCCATGTCTATGCACAAAGACATCAAAATGATTGCAGAAGCTGACAATGGTATGCAGTTGTTATCAGTGCTCAAGCATGTGCGTCCGGATGTTATCCTGCTTGATATTCAGATGCCAATCATGGACGGGATAACCACATTACCGGAGATAAAGAATCTCTACCCTGATGTTAAGGTTATCATGCTTACTATGCACAATGATCACTCCATGATCTCCAAATTAATGGAATTAGGGGCAAATTCATACCTCACAAAGAATTCTGATTCCGAAATTATTTATCAGGCAATCAAAACGGTTCATGAGCAGGAGTATTATTTCAATCAGCTCACTAACAAGGCTTTAATTGATGGCCTGCGTGTAAAGCGTCAGGCTGAAGCATCGCTTCCTACCGATGCTAAACTTACAGATAAGGAGATTTCAATTCTCAGAATGATTTGTGAAGAAAAAAGTACAAAGGAAATTGCTGATCTGGTTGATTTGAGTCCACGGACTGTTGAAGCAATCCGAGATAAACTTAAAGTCAAAACAGGAGCCAAGTCTCTTGCCGGATTGGTTATGTATGCAGTAAAATCAGGGATTATAGAAAGCAGGCCTGCTTAATTTTACTTCGTTCAACAATATGAATTCATGTGTGTTTTATACGCATGAATATGCCTGAAGTGAATGTTTTTTGGTTTAGGAGAGATCTCCGTCTTTCAGATAACTGTGGTTTATACAATGCACTTAGTTCAGGTAAACCTGTACTTCCTGTTTTTATCTTTGACAAGCATATCCTCGGGAAACTTGAAGATCCGAAAGATTTGAGGGTACAGTTTATTCATCAAACCCTTGAAGAGATTCAGACCGTTTTAAAGCAAACAGGATCAGGATTGCAGGTTTTTTTTGGAGATCCTTTAGATTGTTTTTTAAAGTTGTCTCAGCAATTTCGGGTGGCAGCAGTATATACGAACCACGATTATGAGCCCTACGCCCTGGAGAGAGATGATCGAATTGCCGTTTTTTTAAAAAGCGTTGGGATAGATTTTAAATCTCACAAAGACCAGGTCATATTTGAGAAAAAGGAGGTCGTAAAGGATGATGGAAGTCCCTATACCGTTTTTACACCCTATTCCAGAAAATGGAAAGCTAAAATTGCAGCAAATCCCGTAAACTTTTTTCCTTCCGAACAACATTTTTCTGGGTTTCTTCAGCATGAACCAGCAACACTTCCGAGTCTGGAATCTATGGGTTTTCAGCGGACTAATTGGATTTATCCTGCTGCAGAAACTCCTGATTTGCTGATCAGTCATTATTCAGAACAAAGAAATTTTCCTGCAATAACCGGAACATCCCGGTTGGGCATTCATTTGAGATTTGGTACAATAAGTGTTAGAAAGTTAGCAGCTCAGGCTCAGATTTTGAATGAAACATACCTGAATGAATTGATCTGGAGAGACTTTTATCACATGATTCTCTATAATTTCCCGCAGGTAGGAAGGGGTGAGGCATTTAAAAAAGATTATGATAGGATAAAATGGCTCAATAACGAGGTGGATTTTGAAAAATGGTGTAATGGTCAGACAGGCTATCCTATTGTTGACGCAGGAATGAGAGAGTTGAAGGCTACTGGTTTTATGCACAACAGGGTCAGGATGATAACGGCAAGTTTCCTGACCAAGCATTTACTCATAGACTGGAGGTGGGGAGAAGCCTGGTTTGCCGCCAGATTACTGGATTTTGACCTCGCTGCCAATAATGGTGGCTGGCAATGGGCTGCTGGTTCAGGGTGCGATGCTGCTCCCTATTTCAGGGTTTTCAATCCCTCCCTTCAGGCACAGAAATTCGATTCAAAAGGTATTTACATCAAAAAATGGGTCCCGGAATTTGATACACTGGCATACACTCAGCCTATTGTAAACCATGATTTTGCCCGGAAAAGATGTTTGTCCACCTATTCTGAATGTCTCAAACCTGATTAAATGGTAACTTTGCAGCAGGTATGAGAAAAATTGATTGGTACATCTTCAAACAATTCCTGTCTACTTTCATCTATTCACTGATCTTGTTGACCCTGATCAGTACTGTAATTGATATCAGTGAGCATACGGATGATTTTGCCAAATCCGGACTATCTACACAAGAGATTTTCCTACAATATTATGTTGGTTTTATACCGCATATTGTTGCAATGCTTTTCCCATTATTTGTTTTCATATCCGTTATCTTTTTCACTTCTAAAATGGCAAACAGGTCTGAATTTGTTGCCATTCTTTCATCTGGTGTGAGCCTGAACCGTATCCTGAGGCCCTATTGGCTAGGGGGTATTTTTCTTGGTATTATACTTTGGCTGGCCAACGATTATGTTATTCCAAAGGCAAATGCCATTAGAACTTCTTTTGAGGCAAGGTATACCAAGTCTGTTTTACCCAATGATGCATCAAGTGGTGCGATTTACATGAGAACTGATTCATTCAGTTATGCGGGGATGCGCTATTATGATACAACCAGTAAAGCAGGAGGAAACTTTTTTATGGAAACACTGAAGGGAAATGAAGTGATTCACAACCTTCGTGCAGATAATATAACCTGGGATACGGCAAAGAAAGTATGGAAGCTGACAGGAGTTGTAGAGCGAAAACTAAACGGCATGCAGGAGCAGGTTAGTTTCAATTATGAGGTTTTCAGAAAACTGTCTTTTGATCCTTCCGATCTTAAGCGTGATGAATATATGCAGGCTCGTCTGATTTCACCTGAACTTAGAAAAAGAATTGCAAAAGAGCGACTCAGGGGCTCTGAAACAGTCAAAGAACTGGAAATGGAGAATGCACACAGGCTTGCAACTCCTTTTGCGGTTATTTTACTTACAATTATTGGAGCCATTCTGGCCTGTAGAAAAATTCGGGGTGGGAGTGGCGTTCATTTGGCTACCGGAATTATAATTTGTGCAGTTTTTATACTGGCTGATCGCTTTTCAACAATATTTTCAACTAAAGGAGACCTTAATCCTTATCTGGCAGCATGGATTCCCAACATCCTATTTAGTGCCGTTACTATTTATCTTTATAGAAAAGCGCCTAAATAATTCAATATTTGTATATAAAGGTTATGCCGCTTAAGGTCTTTGTTTTAACTTTACGCATCAAATAGTAAAACCAGACAAAAGAGATGGAAATCATCAAGGAAAGGTTCAAAATTAAAGCGGATCAGGTTAGTCAGGAAATTAAACAGTTGTTGAAGGACCATGGTCAGAAAGTTATAGGAGAAGTAACACTATCCCAGATCTACCAGGGTATGCGAGGTATAACAGGACTGGTTACTGAGACATCACTGCTTGATGCAAATGAGGGAATCAGGTTCAGGGGGTTTTCTATTCCTGAGCTAAAAGATAAGTTACCCAAAATACCTGGAGGCTCTGAACCGCTTCCGGAAGGATTATTTCACCTCATGTTGCTGGGTGAGTTACCAAGCAGTGAAGAAGTTGAATTTATTACTTCAACACTTCAAAGACGTTCACATGTTCCCAATTATGTTTTTGATACCATAGAAGCCCTGCCGGTAACTACACACCCCATGACCATGTTTGTGGTTGGTATCATGGCTTTGCAAAACGGCAGTCATTTTGCAAAGGCGTATGCATCAGGGATGAATAAAAAAGACTACTGGGATGCTACTTTTGATGACTCACTGGATCTCATTGCCCGTCTTCCACGAATTGCAGCTTATATTTACCGCAGGAAATATAAGGGCGGTCAACATATAGAGCCTAATGGATTGCTTGACTGGTCAGGTAATTTTGCCCACATGATGGGATATGATGATGCAGGTTTTAAAGAGTTGATGCGTTTATACATGACTATTCATGCAGATCACGAAGGTGGAAATGTATCTGCACATACAACTCATTTGGTTGGTTCAGCCTTGAGCGATCCCTTTTTGAGTTTTGCCGCAGGTATGAATGGATTGGCTGGTCCTCTTCATGGATTGGCAAACCAGGAGGTCATCAAATGGATTTTTGAGTTGCGTGAACACCTTGGTGTTGAATTGCCATCAAAAGAGCAAATTGGTGAATACGTAAAGCAAACCTTAGCCTCCGGGAAAGTAGTTCCAGGCTATGGTCATGCAGTTTTGAGAAAAACGGATCCAAGATTTACCGCTCAGATGGAATTTGGTAAGAAACATATGCCAGATGACCCGCTGGTTCAGACAGTATGGAATGTATATGAAACTGTACCTGAAATTCTAAGCGGACTTGGTAAGGTTAAGAATCCATGGCCTAATGTTGATGCACACAGTGGTGCTTTACTTGTCCATTATGGTATGGTAGAATATGAATTTTACACAGTCCTTTTTGGAGTCAGTCGCGCTTTGGGTGTTTTGGCCAGTCTTTGTTGGGACAGAGCTTTAGGTATGCCTCTTGAAAGGCCTAAATCTGTTACTACCGATTTAGTTCAGAAATGGCTGAAGGGAGAAGACAATATTTGGGGTGATTGATTACTCAATCCCTCAATTTTAAAAATCAAGAAAAGATTCGTTGATATATTTCACGAGGGATAAAGAATTTTTTAAGTCTAACTTCTTTAAAATTCTTGCCCTGTGGGTTTCAACTGTTCTGGGCGAGAGGAATAAGGATTCTGCAATTTCTTTGTTTGTAGATCCGTTTTTAATCATTTTTATGATTTCAATCTCCCGCTCAGTGAGTTTGCTTAGTTTGTTGTCATCTTCATCAACGAGCAACTGATTGGTTATGTTTTTCTGAATTTCTGCACA
>CANHUF010000211.1 GCA_947463715.1 Sphingobacteriales bacterium | reverse complement strand
GGTTTGGATTATGGCATCACCAAAAACCTGATGGTGGGTATTGGCAGGAGTACTTTTGAAAAACAGTATGATGGCTTTGCGAAACTGCGACTGCTCTCGCAGACTACGGGGAGTAAAAATTTCCCCATATCTGTGAGCTATGCTGGTACAGTGATTTATAAGTCGCTTAAAAATACCACAACAGCCTATGTGCCATATGAAAGCGACCGATTTTCGTATGCCCATCAATTGCTTATTGCCAGAAAGTTCGGAGACTACTTCTCCCTGCAGCTTACACCTACAGTCTTTCATTACAACCTGGTAGAGAAATCCAGTATACCCAATGATTTTCTTGCACTCGGTATTTCTTCAAGGGTAAGGCTCAGCAAGCGGGTAAACCTCACCGGTGAATATTTTTACAGGTTCACTAAACTGGACGGTTACCAGAACTCACTTTCAGTGGGTTTTGATATCGAAACAGGTGGACACGTCTTTCAGTTGCACGTGACCAACTCAACAGGTATGACTGAGCGAACATTCATCAACGAAACTACCGGAGAATGGGGTAAAGGGAATATCCGCTTCGGTTTCAATATTTCCCGCGTTTTTACAGTTGTCAAACCCAAAGAATTCAGATAATATGATTAAAAAGATAATCATCGGAGCCATCATCGCCATTGTTGCAGTTGCAGGCGGAAGTTATTACTATGCCTTTGTTTACATGAAGAACAGAAAGTTTGACATGGTAAATGCAGAAGCTACTTCAATTACTTCAGTTGAACTGGTCAAAGCTTTTCAAACTGATGAAGCGGGTTCCAATGCTGCTTACCTTGATAAGGTATTGCAGATCACAGGAACTGTATCTGCAACAGGTACAACGCAAACCGGCGAAAAAACAATCACACTTGGTTCTGAAGACCCTTTCTCAGGTGTTATGGCAACCATTGACTCTACAGCTGCTGTGAATGTTGCTGATGGAGAAACCATTACCTTAAAGGGATTTTGTAAGGGATTTCTGAGTGATGTGGTAATAACCAATGCCATTCCGGTTAAATAAACTACACAACTTTCTATTTGCTTTTGCGGCAGGATGAAATCCTGCCGCATTTTTTATTATACCAGTTGTCAGATGGAATGCAACCCTTTGGATTTAAATTTGTTTTATAATCACTATGAAGGGTATCATCATCCTGATTCTTTGCTTTTGGGTCACCTACCTACAATCGCAGGAGATCAGCTATTCCGCATTGGAGAGCAGCAATGACAAAAGCAGTTCATTTGATATCATTGGCCGGTTTGGTAAACAAGTGCTTATTTACAGAAATATCCGGGGAAGGCATTACATCTCTGTTTTCAACAATGACATGTCTCTTGCTAGAAAGATAGAGCTGGATTTTCTGCCGAGGCGGGTGCTTAAAGTAGAATTCCTCAAGGTAGATAAACAGTTGCTGTTGTTTTTTCAGCATGAGAAGAACCGCATGCTTTTTTGCAGTCTTGTCAGGTTTAATACGGATGTGCGTGTTGCCCAGGAACCGGAAATCCTGGATTCTGTTGCCATTGCCGATAGCCGAGATATTGGGTTGTATAATATTTTGCAAAGTCAGCACAATGCAAGACTCATGGTTATTCAGCCCCTTGTCAATACAGAACAGATATTTGAAATTATCACACACCTCTATGATGAGAAAATCAACCTGCTTCAAAAAACCAGGATATTGATCGGTTCTCCTGGTGGTGCAGAGATGATCAGGGATTTTACGCTGGCAAATAACGGAGACCTTGTATTTTCCAGGGCCATTCCAAGAAGCGAAACGGAGAACCTCAGAAGGGTTGACATTCTGATCAAGCCTGCATATCAGGATACCATCCGCATGGCCACTGTACGATTTGGAGACCTTGCCATTCAAAATCTCAGGCTTCAGGTAGATAACCTCCACGAACGTATCATTGTTGCAGGATTATTTGCGCGGGGTAAGAAATCAGATGTGGATGGTTTTTTTTCTGCAGGTATCAGAATGGATAACAACAGTATTGCAGGCGGACAAAATACATTCTTCTCAGATAGCCTGAGGAGTGAGGTTAAAATCCGTAATAATATTGAGCGCTCTGTTTTCAATGAGTTTGTGATTGATGAGATTATACCCTATACCAATGGTGGATATGCGTTGGTGATGGAAAAAAGATATTCAGAGGGTGGAAGAGGGACGGAAAGGCTATTCAATCCTTACCTTGATAACAGTTTACCAGGCAGAATGCAATACAACGACTTCTCCGGGAATGGTCCGGTTTTTACCATGACCAATACGCCTTATAATCCATTCCGACTGCCTATTGATCCCAAATCAATTTTGAAAAATATTGCTGGCAATGTCCTTATTTTTTCGATGGATAGTTCCGGCGCACAACAGGAAGTGCAGTTGCTTAGAAAAACACAGGCAGAAGAAAATACGTCTACCTTAATTTCTTATTATCTGATGAAAAATGGTTCTGATTTAAAATTGTTATTCAATCAGAAGGAGAAGGCAGGATTATTGCTAAATGCAGTTTCATGGAAAGCCGGTGAGCGGATCAGGCGATTGCCAACACTCAAAGACCTTCGGACAGACTATAGGTATATGTCTAAGTTCGCCAAACAGATTGCAGTCAACGAATTGATTATACCTTGCTTGAACAACAGTTTTCTGAGTTTTGCCAAAGTTCAGTTTTAATCAACTATTCCATTTATTGAAACTTAACCGCCCAGTTAAAATGGGTACTAAGCAATGTATTGTTTTTTAGATCGGATTGCCAGATCAGTTTAATGCCAGGTAACCACCATTTTTTACTCCATGGAGCATAGAGCAGATAGCAATTGGCTCCTGCAGTAAGTTGTTGTTCTGGGGAGTTGTCAATTCTATATCCAGGATCAATGATCTGAGCACCTGAACCCGTATTTGAACTAACATCCACGACTACATAAGATTCCGGTACAGATGTACCCTGATACCGCCCTAAGATATTCATCCCACAACTCAGGTACCTGGTGATGTTTCGTCCAATTCCTGCCTGCAACTGAATACCCGCAGTTTGTAGTCTTAATGGTGCAAGTTCAATCAGTTGTAATGTTGATGCATCGAATGAATTGAGGAACTGATCAAATCTTTTATCAACGCCCCAATACTGCTGAAAACCACCACCATACTGCAGGAACCATTGTTTACCTATATTTTTAATGCCGGTGATATCCATAGAAAAGCCATCCAAATTGTGTTTGAGGTGTTTGCTGTATCCACTAGAAATTTGAACAATTGGTTGTTTCTCATTTGCAGGTTGTTGGGCAAAAGTGGTTATTGTTAAAACTATTGTGCAAATAAAAATCAAGTACTTCCACATACGTTATTGTTTTGTGTATTGCCAGCTTAATCCCAGTCCGGTTATGACATCACCTCTTGTATCATTCTGAAACCCAGCCTGGAATTGTAGTTTATTTCTTTTGGTGTTGAGGAGTTCAAGTCCAACTACAACCCGATAGCCCAATGAGAGGCCATTGTAATTACCATCTCTCAGGGTAAATGTTTGCATGGTTTGATTTCGCTGTACACCATATCCATTTCCTCCTGAATAAAACTGGTACCTCAGCAGTCCGCCCACTCCAATGCGCAGCGGTGTAGCGGGAATTGAGCCCAGCAATGTTGGTGCAGTCTGGATTGCTGAGGTTATTTCGTAAACGGAACCTTGTCCAACAGGCAGAGCTGCAGATGGACCAACCAAAATATTTAGGTTAAGAGGTTGTACTACACTGCCACCGTGCAGACTTACACCTACATTGTTATAGAAAGCGAAATACCTGTTGATGGGTTTTGAGAAGCCCCACTCCAGTTGCATTCCCTCCAGGTCGCCTGTTCCATGAAAGGAGTAAGCTCCGCTGTAGTGCCATGAGATTAGTTTACCTGGTTTTGATTTTTGTGGAATGCAGGTTAGGATGATCATGGTATCCTTATTTACTGATGGATAACGGTTGATGGGTTTGGGGGAAGTGATATCAGACTGCCAAACGGGTTCAACAAGCGAAAGCGCTTTAAACGGTAATTCCTCGCTTTGAAATGCTTCTATAGTGTTAGCGGTGTTTTCTGTTTCAGATTGCATCAACTCATTAGTATATGTCTCCTTGAGTTTATGTTTTTTACTTGCTGTTGTTTTTACAGGATTCGATTCAGAAGCTTTATTGCTGGCATTTTGAACCGTTACATCATTCAACTGTGTTGTTTCTTGTTGACCTGTTGTGCGCTCAGCAATCTCAGCTGCAGGAAGTTGATCTGCTTTTGAAGCTGATTGCTGCTGAAGGATTTGTATATTATTTGGGGTGATTTTTGGTGTTTTTTGCTCTGGGATAATACTCATCACTCCGGCTAAAATGCAGAGCGGCAATAGCCAGAAAAGAATTCTCCTTTTTTTCTTTCTCGCATCCAGCCTGGAGTTGATGGCATGCCAAACCCGATCAGAAGGATCCTGAGTGAAGGAGGACAGGATTTCCTGCGACTTTTTTTTAAATTTATCATTATCCATGGCTGGATTATTTAGATTTTTGTTGAAGTACATTAACCTGTTTAGCCAGTAAAGCTCTTGCTCTGAGGTATTGGGAACGGGAAGAAGCAGGTTTGATGCCCAGCACCTTTCCGATCTCTTCGTGAGTATAACCTTCCACTGCATGCAGGTTGAAAACGATTCGGTAACCATCTGGCAGTTTTTGAATCAGGTCTGCCAGTTCTTTGGCATCCAACTTGATTTCAGGATCGGTATCTGTAATTGGATGCAGTTCTTCAGGTTGATTGTCCCACGATGAAATCTGCATTTTCTGCTTGCGAATGGCATTTATGGCGCAGTTTACTACAATCCTTCTGATCCAGGCACCGGGTTCACCTTCAGAACGAAACTGATCCAGGTTGCTGAACACCCTGATGAATGCATCCTGCAGCATATCTTCCGCTTCCTGCAGACTCTGGGCATAGCGGTAGCAAACACCCATCATTTGCGGGGCGTAAGCATCGTACAACCTTTTCTGGGCTGCACGTTCACCATTCCTGCAAGCTTTAATCAGTTCCTCGTTTTGCATCGTTTATACATCCAACTGACAAGTTAAAGGATTCCAG